>NZ_JCANOT010000015.1:0-232948 GCF_059552495.1 Methyloversatilis sp. S146-33 | reverse complement strand
GTAGTCCTTCTCGATGCGCTCGTACACGTCCTTCGAGTAGCCGACCAGGTCCATCTTGTTGATGGCGACGACCACGCGCTTGATGCCGATCAGCGACACCAGGAAGCTGTGGCGGCGGGTCTGCGTCTGCACGCCGTGGCGTGCATCGACCAGGATGATGGCCAGATCGGCGGTCGAGGCACCGGTGACCATGTTGCGGGTGTACTGCTCGTGGCCCGGCGTGTCGGCGACGATGAACTTGCGCCGGTCGGTCGAGAAGAAGCGGTAGGCGACGTCAATGGTGATGCCCTGTTCGCGCTCCGCGGCGAGACCGTCGACCAGCAGCGCGAAATCGAGGTCGCCGCCCTGGGTGCCCACCTTCTTCGAGTCGGCTTCGAGCGCGGCCAGCTGGTCCTCGAACAGCATTTTCGATTCGAACAGCAGGCGGCCGATCAGCGTGCTCTTGCCGTCATCGACGCTGCCGCAGGTGATGAAGCGCAGCAGGCTCTTATGCTCGTGCTGCTTCAGGTAGGCGCCGATGTCCTGCGCAATGAGGTCGGAAACGTGTGCCATGTCAGAAATACCCTTCCTGCTTCTTCTTTTCCATCGAACCGGCCGAGTCGTGGTCGATCACGCGGCCCTGACGCTCCGAAGTCTTCGTGAGCAGCATTTCCTGGATGATGTCGGTCAGCGTGGCGGCGGTTGATTCGACCGCCCCGGTCAGCGGATAGCAGCCCAGCGTGCGGAAGCGGACGCTCCTCATCTGCGGCACTTCGCCGGCGCGCAGCGGCATGCGTTCGTCGTCCACCATGATGAGGGTGCCGTCGCGCTCGACCACCGGGCGCGGCGCCGAGAAGTAGAGCGGCACGATGGGAATGTTCTGCAGATAGATGTACTGCCAGATGTCGAGCTCGGTCCAGTTCGAGATCGGGAAGGCGCGGATCGATTCGCCCTTGTGCTTGCGCGCGTTGTACAGGTTCCACAGTTCCGGCCGCTGGTTCTTCGGGTCCCAGCGGTGCTGCGCAGTGCGGAAGGAGAACACGCGCTCCTTGGCGCGGGACTTTTCCTCGTCGCGGCGGGCGCCGCCGAAGGCGACGTCGAAACCGTACTTGTCCAGCGCCTGCTTCAGCGCCTCGGTCTTCATGATATCGGTGTGGATCGCGGAGCCGTGCGTGAACGGGTTGATGCCCTTGGCGACGCCTTCCTGGTTGATGTGCACGATGAGGTCCATGCCCAGCTTCTTCGCCATTTCGTCGCGGAACTGGTACATCGCCTTGAACTTCCAGGTGGTGTCCACGTGCAGCAGCGGAAAGGGCGGCACGGCCGGATAGAAGGCCTTCATCGCCAAGTGCAGCATGACCGCGCTGTCCTTGCCGATCGAGTAAAGCATGACCGGGTTTTCGGCTTCGGCCACCACCTCGCGCATGATGTGGATGCTCTCGGCTTCCAGCCGCTGCAGGTGGGTCAGGGTGTCGGGATCGATCGCTTCGGGTCTGGTCTGCATGGGCGCTCTCGGTTTGATCGCGGAATGATGGGGTGCCGACGTGATGTGCGCGTTCGAGCGCGTCACGGCGGGCGGCGGATTCGAGGACGGGGCTGCGGCGGGCGTCACGGTCGGCGACATCGGCAGCGCGGTCCAGCTTAACGGCGGCGTCTGCGCCGACATCCAGCGGTCCAGTTCACCGCCCGGCGTCAGCGTCAGACCGCTCAGCAACAGATGCACCGGCCGCTTCCGTTCGGCAGCGAGACGCTGCCAGAAGCGCGTCCAGTCGTCGGTATCCGGTGGGTTATGGCATGCCGACCAGTGCAACTGGCCGCGGCTTCCGCGCGCGAACAGGAGCCAGTGACGGTGCTCGGCGGCGGTGCCGGGCAGGGCGCCGCACCAGAAGGGGTCGTGGTCGTGCGCGACCGATTTCATCAGCGCGTGCAGCTGCCGGTCGTCGTCGTCGGGCAGCGCGGGCCGCAGGCCCCAGCCGGCGCGATAGCGACCCAGGCTGCGCCGCGGCGGCACCGGCAGACCCTGCTGCACGAACCACGCCGCAATCGCCTCGTCGCTCCACAAACGCTGCGGCAGGCCGAGCGCATCCGGGGTGTGTCCGACCATGGCTGTCAGCAGTCTGCGCTCGACCGAGGCGTCGAGCTTGCGGCCGCTGCCGGCACTGCGGCCGCGACGGCGCAGCAGCACCGCATCCCACCCGCCAGCCAGATAGGCCTTGTGGGCGGCGATGACCGTTGGCGCGCTCAGGTGCACCGCGGCCGACACGGCGGCCACGGTCATGCCGGTCAGGCGCAGCCTGACGGCTTCGCGGCGGCGTTCGTTCAACTCTTCGGCAGGCAGGTTTCTAGCGTCCATTCTTCACGGACAGGGTTGTCATCCGTCATGTAGAGTACAAGCATTCAGTGCGCAGATAATGTGCATTAATTATTTAGTGGCCGTTAAACCGACGGACACCGTGGCTTGTCAGGAGAAAATATGAAGGACGTCGCCGAATTGAAGGCCCTGCATGCGGCGCTCCTGGACATCGTCCGGGATGCGGGCAAGTGCGTGATGGATGTCTATGCGACGGATTTCGAAGTCACTGATAAGTCAGACAATTCGCCTGTAACGCAAGCTGACAAGAAGGCGGACGAGGTCATCGTTGCGCGCTTGAAGGCGCTGACGCCGGACATTTTCATCGTGTCCGAAGAGTCCACCGAAGCCGGTCAGCGGCCGGCGGACGGCGCACCGTTCTGGCTGGTCGATCCACTGGATGGCACGAAAGAGTTTATCAACCGCAACGGTGAGTTCACGGTCAACGTCGCTCTGATCGAGAGCGGCCAGCCGGTGCTGGGCGTCGTGCTGGCGCCGGCGCTGGGCCGCCTGTTCTCGGGCATCGCCGGTGTCGGCGCCTGGCTGGAGGACGCCGACGGCGCGCGCGAAATCCGCTGCCGCGTGCCGCCAGGCGAAGGGCTCACCGTGGTGGCCAGCCGTTCGCACGGCGACGCGGCTGCGCTCGACGCCTACCTCGCGGGCCGCAAGGTGGCCGACCTGCGCAACGCCGGCTCATCCCTGAAGATCTGTCTGGTGGCGGCCGGCGAAGCCGACGTCTATCCGCGCCTCGGCCGCACGATGGAATGGGACATTGCCGCCGGTCACGCGGTGCTGGTGGCCGCCGGCGGCCGCATCGAACAGGTCGACGGTTCGTCGTTCAGCTACGGCAAACCGGATTTCGCCAACCCGCACTTCGCGGCCTGGGGACTGGGCGCCTGAGTCGCCTCTCATGACCGCCTGGCTGGTTCTCGCCTCCATCGGGCTGCTGCTGGCGCTGCTGGTGCATGGCCGCATCGCGCCGGCACCGCTGTTCGCCGGCCTGGCCACCTGCTACTACCTGACCGGTCTGCTCGAACAGAAGGCTTGGCTGGCCAGTTACACCAATCCGGCGCTGGCCATGCTGGTGATGCTGCTGCTGGTGTCGCTGGTGATCGAGCGCTCGCCGATACTGGAGCGCGTGTCCGACCGGCTGCTGCGCGGCTCGCCCGGCTGGGCGGTGGTGCGCTTCACATCGGTCACCACGCTGTTTTCTGCTTTTCTGAACAACACGGCAGTGGTGGGTGCGCTGCTCGGCGTGGTGACCAAGCAGCGTCATCACCCGGCCTCGCTGCTGCTGATCCCGCTGTCCTTCGCCGCCATCGTCGGTGGCATCACCACGCTGGTCGGTACCTCGACCAATCTGGTGGTCAGTTCGCTGATGGTGAATGCCGGCATGAAACCGCTGGGCATGTTCGACCCGAGCTGGGTCGGCGTGCCGGTGGCGCTGGTCTGCGTGGCGGTGCTGGCGCTGAGTGTGCGTCTGCTGCCCCGGCATGCGGCGAACGACCGCGAACTGCAGCAGGCCTATTTTCTCGAGGCGCGGGTCGAGCCGGCTTCGTCGCTGATCGGCCGCAGCATCGAGCAGAACAGGCTGCGCAATCTCGAAGGCCTGTTCCTGCTCGAAATCATGCGCGAGGGCAGGCTCATCTCCCCGGTCGCACCGACCGAGGTGATCGAATCCGGCGATGTGCTCATCTTCACCGGCGAAGTGGACAAGATGGCCGCGCTGCAGCGCTTCGACGGCCTGCAGGTGTTCGGCGTCGAGGCGGATTCGCTGCTGCGCTCCAACCTGCTCGAGGTGGTCGTGTCCAGCCAGTCCGAGCTGGCGAACAAGACGCTGCGGGAAGTCGATTTCCGCACCATGTTTGACGCCGGCGTGGTCGGCATACGCCGTGGCGACAAGCGCCTGACCGGCCAGCTCGGGCGCGTGCCGCTGCACGTCGGCGACAGCCTGCTGCTGGCGGTCGGCCCCGATTTCGCCAACCACCGCAATATCGACCGCAACTTCCATCTGGTCGGCGGCACCGTGCGGCCGCGGCTCACGCCGCTGCAGAGCCGGCTCACGCTGGGCGCCTTCGCGGCGGTGATCGCGCTGTCCGGCCTGGAAATCGTGCCGCTGTTCACCGGTCTGCTGCTGCTGCTCGCCGGTCTGGTCGTCAGCGGCCTGCTGACCTTGGGCGAAATGCGACGCCGTTTCCCGTTCGACTTGGTGCTGACCATAGGCTCGTCGCTGGCCATCGCCCAGGTGCTGGAGAACAGCGGCGCCGCGGAACTGATGACCGGCGCGCTGCGCGCGCTGTACGACGGCCACGGCGTGGTCGGCGCCTTCATCGGCATCTATCTGCTGACGGTGATCCTGACCGAGCTGGTGACCAACAACGCCGCTGCCGCGCTGGCCTTTCCGATCGCACTGTCGACCGCGCGTGCCTTCGAGGCCGACCCGATGCCCTTCGTGATGGCGGTGCTGTATGGCGCCAGCGCCGGCTTCCTGATCCCTTTCGGCTACCAGACCCATCTGATGGTGTATTCGCCCGGGCGCTACCGCATGCTGGATTTCGTGCGCGTCGGCCTGCCGATCAGCGTCGCCTATGGCGCGACCGTGTTGCTGCTGGTGCCGGTCTTTTTCCCGTTCGCCGGTTGAAGCGCAGCGGGCGCGCTCAGGCGGCCTGACCGGCGCACCAGCCGGACGACCAGGCCCACTGGAAGTTGTAGCCGCCCAGCCAGCCGGTCACGTCGACCACCTCGCCAACGAAGTGCAGGCCAGGTACGCGCCGGGCAGCCATCGTCTTCTGGTCGAGCTCGCGCGTGTCCACGCCGCCCAGCGTCACCTCGGCCTTGTTGTAGCCCAGCGTGCCCGACGGATGCAGCGCCCAGCTCTTGAGCTTGGACGCGACGTCGGCCAGCGCGGCGCGCGGCAGCTCGACCAGTGCGCTGTCCCATCGGCCGCCGCCTTCGAAATCCACCCACTGCTGGGCGAAGCGCTTCGGCAGGTGTTCCGCCAGCAGCCCAGCCAGCGTCTGCCGGCCGGTACGCGCCGATTGCAGCCAGCCTTCCGCGTCGTCCACGTCCGGCAGCAGGTCGATGCGCACCGGCTCGCGGCCGGCCGCCTGCTGCCAATAGCTCGACGCCTGCAGGATGGCCGGACCGGACAGGCCGCGGTGGGTGAGCAGGGTCTGTTCGCGGAACTCCGGGCCGTCGCAGGAGGCGATCGAATCGAAGGAGGCGCCGGACAGTTCGCCGAAGCGCGCCAGCCACTCCGGGTCGAGCGCCAGCGGCACCAGCGCCGGCTTGGGCGGCACCACCTTCAGGCCGAACTGCTCGGCCAGCTTGTAACCGAACGGGGTGGCGCCGATCTTGGGTACGGTGAGGCCGCCGGTGGCGATCACCAGCGAGGGGGCAAAGCGCGCGCCCTGGTCGGTATCGATGCGGAACAGATCGCCTTCGCGCGTCACGCCCAGCACCGCCGACGGCTGCTGCCAGCGAACGCCGCCGGCGTCGCACTCGGCCTTCAGCAGGTCGATGATCTGCTGCGAACTGTCGTCGCAGAACAGCTGGCCCAGCGTCTTCTCGTGATAGCGGACGCCGTGCCGCTCGACCAGCGCGACGAAATCGCGCGGCGTGTAGCGCGACAGCGCGGAGCGGCAGAAATGCGGGTTCTGCGACAGGAAACAGTCCGGTCGCAGATCGCGGTTGGTGAAGTTGCAGCGGCCGCCGCCGGAAATGCGGATCTTCTCGGCCAGCTTCGGATAGTGGTCGATCAGCAGCACGCTGCGGCCGCGGCTTCCCGCGGTGGCGGCACACATCAGGCCGGCCGCGCCGGCGCCGATCACGATCACGTCGACATGCATGGACGGAGTAGGGCGGATGAACGAAAGGCGCGAGTGTAGCGGGCGGCAGCGCAAACCCGGGGCCTGAAGTAGCATCGACGGATGCGATTCATTCATTCACTGCGCCGCGGTTCGGTGCGCACCCGGCTGGTCATGCTGGTGCTGGCACCGCCGCTGCTGATGCTGCCGCTGCTGATCGGGCTGGTCGTGCACTGGGGCAATTCGGCCTACGACCAGCTGCTCATCTACAAGGTGAATGCCGAACTGACCATCGCGCGCCAGTATTTCGACCGCGTGCTCGATGGCCAGAAACAGGCGATTGCCGGGCTGGCCGCATCGGGCAGGCTGCGCAGCGTGCTCGACAGCCCGGCCAGGCTTGGCACCTTGCTCGAAGCGCAGGCCGCCGCGCAGCACTTTGACTATCTGTACGTGCTCGATCGCGAGGGGCGGGTGCGAGCAGCATCCCATGGCACGAAGCCTGGTGAGACGCGCGCCGACTGGCCGGTGGTGCGCGGCGCGCTCGCTGGCGACGCCAAGGTCGTGCTGTCGGTGTTCGACGCCGCCCGGCTCAAAGCGATCGGCCCGCCGCTGCTCGAACGTGCCCGCCTCGCCATCGTGCCGACCACCAACGCCCGGCCCGACCCACGCAGCGAGGAAGACCGCGGCATGGTGATCCATATCGCCGTGCCGATACTCGATGCGCAGGGCGAACAGATCGGCGTGCTCGAAGGCGGTCAGCTGCTGAACCGCAACCTCGACTTCGTCGACACCATCAACGACCTCGTCTACAACGACGGCGCGCTGCCGCTGGGCTCGCGCGGCACCGCCACGCTCTTTCTCGACGACGTGCGAATCGCCACCAATGTGCGCATGTTCGGCGGCGACCGCGCGCTCGGCACGCGCGTGTCGGCGGCGGTGCGCCACCGCGTGCTCGACAACGGCGAACGCTGGCTGGACCGCGCCTTCGTCGTGAACGACTGGTATGTGTCGGGCTACGAACCGGTGGTCGATGGCGACGACAGGCGCATCGGCATGCTCTACGTCGGCTTTCTCGAAGCGCCCTTCCGCGAAGTGAAGCAGAACATCCTGGCGGCGCTGATCGGCTTGTTCGCGCTCATCATGGCCACCGGTGTCGTGCTGTCGCTGCGCGGCGCGCGCAGCATCTTCCGGCCGATCGAGCGGATGGACGCCACCATCGGCGCCGTCGAGAAAGGCGACGCCTCGGCGCGCACCGGTACGGTCGAGGGCGGCGAGGAGATCGCCCGCCTGGCCAGTCACCTCGACACGCTGCTCGATACGGTGGCTGCCCGTGAGGCCGAACTGAAACAGCTCAATGCCGAACTGGACCAGAAGGTGGTCGAGCGCACCGCCGAACTGCGCGAGGCGCAGCGCCAACTGGTGCGCTCGGAAAAGCTGGCCGCCATCGGCCAGCTCACCGCTGGCGTGGCGCACGAGATCAACAATCCGATCGCCGTCATGCAGGGCAATCTCGACCTGATGCGCGCCGTGCTCGGCCCGGCTGGCAATACGGTGAAGACCGAAGTCCGCCTGCTGGACGAACAGATCAACCGCATCCGCGTCATCGTGACCAAGCTGCTGCAGTACGCGCGGCCGGGCGAGTTCGCGGGCTATGTGGACGAACTGGACACCGCCACGCTGCTGCACGACACGCTGCCGCTGGTGCAGCACCAGGCGCGCAAGTCCGGCGTCGACATCGTGTTCGATACCGCGGCGACGACACGCGTGCGCATCAATCGCGACGAAGTGCAGCAGGTGCTGGTGAATCTCATCGTCAACGCGCTGCACGCGATGCCCGACGGCGGCACGCTGACGCTGGCAACGCGCGACAGCGCAGATCCGGCCGGCGCACGGATAGACGTGCGCGACACCGGCCACGGCATCGCGCCCGAGCACATCGGTCGCGTGTTTGATCCCTTCTTCACCACCAAGCGCTCGGAAGGCACAGGCCTCGGGCTGTCGGTGTCGCTTGGACTGATCGAGCGCTATGGCGGCACCATCACGGTCACCAGCACGCCGGGCGAGGGCACCTGCTTCAGCGTGCACCTGCTGGCGGAACCGCAGTTCCGCGGCGCCGAGGGGCCGGCGCACGCGTAGTGACGGCGTCGCGACGCAGCGGGCTTCGATGCAGGCCGCAATCGCGAGCAAGCTCGCTCCCACAGAAACCCGGCTCCGGCGGCGGATCGGGAGCGTGTTCGTGGGAGCGACCTCTGGTCGCGATGCGGCCATCGAGGGCCGCCGGCTGCGATGTCGGCTGCAATCGCGAGCGAGCTCGCTCCCACGGGTCGGCCGATGAGAGCAGAGCGCGGGCGACCCGCCCCCTGCCGACGCGTCAGCGCACGATAGAGAAACCGACCCGGAACTGCGCCGGCCCGCTGCGGTTGTAGTCGATCAGGCTTTCGCCGTAGCCATTGAAGTACTGGAAGTGCAGGAAGCCGCCGGCGCCGGCATCGGCCAGCAGGCGGCGCTTCAGGCGGTAGGACAGATCGAGCTGCAGCGAGCCCTGGTCGCCCGGATAGCTTTCCGCCTTCAGCAGCCAGCCGTCGTCATTGCCCACTTCGAGGCCGACCAGCGCGTAGCCGCGGTACTTCGAAATGTCGCGGTTGGTCGGGTCGCGGTCGGTGTAATCGAACAGCTTCACCGAGGCACCGACGTGCGTGTTGTGGTCGATGTCCCAGCGCCATGAGGGCTTCACGAACAGGGTGTCGATCGAGCGCGATTCGCTGCCGTCGCGTCCGTTCGACTGGTGCTCGTAGCCGGCTTGCGCGCTGACCGTGTGACGCGAACCGATCTGCCGGTAGGGGCCGAACTCGTAGAAGAAGCTGGGCTTGTATGTGGTGTCGCGGAAGGGCTTGGAGTCGCCGCTCCAGTCCCAGGTCGAGGTCTGGGTGTAGCCGAAGTGCAGGCCGGTCAGCAGATCGCCGAGCGGCAGTTCGGTCGCCCAGCCCTCCGGGTCGAAGATGCGGTACTTGAACGACAGCTGGAAGCGCGCCGTGGTGTCGCCGCGTGAGCCGGCAACGAAATAGACCGGCTCGTGCGTCCCCAGACCGATGCGATTGCGGCCCAGGTTGACCACGCCTGCCGGTTCGGCGTCCGGGTCGTCGGTCGCGGCGGGGCGTGTGGCGCCGGGCGTCGTGACGGCGACCGCGCCGGCGGCCAGCGGCGCCGGCCTGAGCTGCACCAGAAGTACGCTGGACGCAGCCGAGGTCAGTTCCAGGCGACCGGTGCCGTCGAGATCGGTCGGGAATACTGCCGAGTAGTCGCGTCGCCCGCCCTGTGTCGGCGTGGCAGCACGCAGCGTCACGTCGGCGGCGCGGGCGCCGACGATGATGCGTGCCTTCAGTTCGTCGGGCAGTGTGTCGCCGGTGGTCGACACGACGGTGAGCGTGAGCGGCAGACCCGGATCGACCACGGTCTGCCGCGTGGCAAGCAGCAGGTCGGCGTGTGCGGGGGCGGCGAGCAGTGCGCCGAGCAGCGCAAGCAGTGGTGCGGATCGACGGGAAGACGCGGCGTGGCGCGGGCGGATCATGGCGAAGCTCCTGGGTGGACTGCCCGCGATTCTGCCTCGGCGCCGGCACCTTGCGCTGTCGGCATGAGCCGACCGCGCGCAGGCGCCGTCCTACCGGGTGCTCACCACAGCGTTTCCCGCTCCGGCGACGCGCTGATGCGATGGATCGCGAGGTCGGCGCCTTCGAATTCCTGCTCCGGGTCCAGGCGCAGTCCGACGAAAACGCGGATCGTGCCGTAGATGACGAAGCCGCCGGCCAGTGCGATGGCGACGCCGGCCACGGTGCCGACCAGCTGAGTCATGAAGGTGACCGAGCCCAGACCGCCGAGCGCTTCCAGTCCGAACAGGCCGGCCGCGATGCCGCCCCAGGCGCCGCACAGGCCGTGCAGCGGCCACACGCCGAGCACGTCGTCGATCTTCCAGCGGTTCTGCGTCAGCGTAAACATCAGTACGAACAGGCCGCCGGCGACCGCACCGGTGCCCAGCGCACCGAGCGGGTGCATCAGGTCGGAGCCGGCGCAGACCGCGACCAGTCCTGCAAGCGGGCCGTTATGCACGAAGCCGGGGTCGTTGCGGCCGGCCACCAGCGCCACCAGCGTGCCGCCGACCATGGCCATCAGCGAATTGACGGCGACCAGGCCATTCACCGATTCCAGCTTCTGTGCGCTCATGACGTTGAAGCCGAACCAGCCGACGGTCAGGATCCATGCGCCCAGGGCGAGAAAGGGGATGCTCGATGGCGGGTGGGCGGAGATGCCACCGTCGCGCGAATAGCGGCCGCGCCGCGCGCCGAGCAGCAGCACGGCGGCGAGCGCGACCCAGCCGCCGAAGGCATGCACCACCACCGAGCCGGCGAAGTCATGGAAAGGGGCGCCGAACTGCGTTTCAAGCCATTTCTGGAAGCCGAAGTTGGCGTTCCACACCATGCCTTCGAACAGCGGATAGAGCAGGCCGACAATCAGCGCGGTCGCCATCACCTGCGGCCAGAAGCGCGCGCGTTCGGCGATGCCGCCGGACACGATGGCGGGGATCGCGGCCGCGAAGGTGAGCAGGAAGAAGAACTTCACCAGGTCGTAACCACTCGACTGCGTGAGCGAGGCCGCGCTGCCGAAGAAGTGCACGCCATATGAGATGCCGTAGCCGATGAAGAAATACACCAGCGTCGATACGCAGAAATCGACCAGAATCTTCACCAGTGCATTCACCTGATTCTTGCGCCGCACCGTGCCGACTTCGAGGAAGGCGAAGCCGGCGTGCATCGCCAGCACCATGATGGCGCCGAGCAGGATGAACAACACGTCGGCCGAGGTCTTGAAACTGTCCATGAGGGCTCCGGAAATCACAACCGCGGTGCGTTTAGCAAGGAGCGCACCAGAATGTGTCGGTCTGATGACAGTCGATGCACGATGATTGAGCGTGATCCGGAAAGTCGCGCCAGGCCGTGCTGCCGACGATGCTCCCCGGTCGGTCGTAGACCGCACTGCGTTGGGGCGCGGCGTGTTTTCGGGCACTAAAAGTGTGCTTGCTGAAACAAATTCGATCAAAATGCCCTGCTGTGGTGCAAGACAGCCTTAGTGCGTGATTCAGGAGACAGCGTTGAAGTACAGCAATTTCAAGTCGTTCGTGAGCGTCGTCGAGGCGCGCAACCCGGGGCAGCCGGAGTTCATGCAGGCGGTCACCGAAGTGATGGAGAGCCTGTGGCCCTTCATCGAGGCGCATCCGCGCTACGCCGAGCAGGCGCTGCTCGAGCGGCTGGTCGAACCGGAGCGGGTCATCATCTTCCGCGTCAGCTGGGTGGACGACAGAGGCGAAGTGCAGGTCAATCGCGGCTACCGCATCCAGCACAGCTCGGCCATCGGCCCCTACAAGGGCGGCATCCGATTCCACCCGTCGGTAAACCTGTCCATCCTGAAGTTCCTGGCTTTCGAGCAGACCTTCAAGAACGCGCTCACTACGCTGCCGATGGGCGGCGGCAAGGGCGGCTCGGACTTCGATCCGAAGGGGCGCAGCCAAGGCGAAATCATGCGTTTCTGCCAGGCTTTCGTATCCGAACTGTTCCGCCATATCGGCTCGGATACCGACGTGCCGGCCGGCGACATCGGCGTCGGCGGTCGTGAGGTCGGCTATATGGCGGGCATGATGAAGAAGCTGTCCAATCGTGCGGACTGCGTGTTCACCGGCAAGGGCCTGAGTTTCGGCGGTTCGCTGATCCGGCCGGAAGCGACCGGTTACGGCACCGTCTATTTCGCCGAGGAAATGCTGTGTCACGCCGGCCATTCGATGGCCGGCCTGCGCGTCGCCGTGTCCGGCTCGGGCAATGTGGCGCAATACGCGGTGGAAAAGGCGATGGCGCTGGGCGCCAAGGTGGTGACGGTGTCCGACTCCAGCGGCACGGTGATCGACGAGGACGGTTTCACGCCGGAGAAGCTGGCCATCCTGATGGACGTGAAGAACGTGCAGTACGGCCGTGTCAGCGACTACGCGAAGAAGGTGGGCGCGGCTTTCGAGGCGAACATGCGGCCGTGGCGCGTGCCGGTCGACGTCGCGCTGCCGTGTGCGACGCAGAACGAACTGGACGAGAGCGACGCGCGCACGCTGATCGCCAACGGTGTCCGTTGCGTGGCCGAGGGCGCCAACATGCCGTCGACCATCGAAGCGGCCAAGGCATTCGAGGCGGCGGGCGTGCTGTACGCGCCGGGCAAGGCATCGAACGCCGGCGGCGTCGCGACTTCGGGCCTCGAAATGAGCCAGAACGCGCTCCGCATGAGCTGGACGCGCGACGAGGTCGATACCCGTCTGCTGCACATCATGCAGGGCATCCACGGCGCCTGCCTGCAGTACGGCAAGCGCAAGGACGGACGCGTGAGCTACCTCGACGGCGCCAACGTCGCCGGCTTCGTCAAGGTGGCGGAAGCGATGCTGGGGCAGGGCGTGGTCTGACGGGTTTGCCCGCGCGCGCCGCCGCGCGGGAGTGGACGAGTGCCTGCGATGGCCGCCTGAAGAGGCGCCGGCGACCGGCAACAGCCGCATCGCGGCCAAGGCCGCTCCCACAGGGATCGCGCGCGATCCGTGGTCGGAGCCGGGGATCTGTGGGAGGGGTCCTCTGACCCCGACAGCAGTCTGTATCGAAGCCGGCGGGTCGCAACAGCCGCGTCGCGGCCAAGGCCGCTCCCACAGAGGTCGCGCGCGATCCGTGGTAGCGTCGGGGTTATGTGGGTGGGGTCTTCTGACCCCGACAGCGGCCTCGATCAAAGTTGCAGCCCGCGGCGGCAGAGTCAGGGCCAACAAAAAGCCCACTCCGAGGAGTGGGCTTTTTGTATGGAGCGGCGCGTCGATTACTTCAGGATGGTCGCCAGCGAGTCGGCCACATAATCGATGTTCTTCGAGTTCAGCGCGGCCAGGCAGATACGGCCGGTGCTCACCGCGTAGATGCCGAACTCGTCGCGCAGACGGTCGACCTGGGCCACGGTCAGGCCGGTGTAGCTGAACATGCCGCGCTGGCGCACGACGAAGGAGAAGTCGCGCGCCACACCGCGGGCCGACAGCTTGTCCACCAGGCCGGTGCGCATGGCGCGGATGCGCTCGCGCATTTCGCCCAGTTCCTGTTCCCACATCGAACGCAGTTCCGGCGTGGCCAGCACCGATGCCACCACCGCGCCGCCGTGGGTCGGCGGGTTGGAGTAGTTGGTGCGGATGGTGCGCTTCAGCTGGCTCAGTACGCGCGCCGATTCGTCCTTGGACGCGGTCACGATGGACAGCGCGCCGACGCGCTCGCCATACAGCGAGAAGGACTTCGAGAACGAGCTGGAAATGACGAAGCTCAGGCCGGACTGCACGAACTGGCGTACCGCCACGGCGTCCTGGTCGATGCCGTCGGCGAAGCCCTGGTAGGCCATGTCGAGGAAAGGCACCAGGTTGCGCGCCTTGCACACCTCGACCACTTCGGCCCACTGGGCGTCGGTCAGGTCGGCGCCGGTCGGGTTGTGGCAGCAGGCGTGCAGCAGCACGATCTGGTTGGCCGGCAGCGCCTTCAGATGGGCCATCATCGCGTCGAAACGCACGCCGCGCGTGTCGGCGTCGAAATACGGGTACACGTCGACTTCGAAGCCGGCGGCTTCGAACAGCGCGCGGTGGTTTTCCCAGCTCGGGTCGCTGATGTACACCTTGGCCTGCGGCAGCAGACGCTTCAGGAAGTCGGCGCCGATCTTCAGTGCGCCGGTGCCGCCCAGGGCCTGAGCGGTGACGACGCGGCCGTCGGCGGTGAGGGCGGCGCCCTGGCCGAACAGCAGGTCCTGCACCGCCTTGTTGTAGGCCGGCGCGCCTTCGATCGGCTGGTAGCCGCGCGGCGGCGCGTTCTTCATGCGCGCCTCTTCGGCCGTGCGCACCGCGCGCAGCAGCGGCAGCTTGCCCGCGTCGTCGTAATACACGCCCACGCCCAGGTTCACCTTGGTGGTGCGGGTATCAGCGTTGAAGGCTTCGGTCAGGCCCAGGATGGGGTCGCGCGGGGCCATCTCGACGGACGAGAAAACGGACGGGTTCATGCGTGCTCCGGTGTGCAGGGTTGGTTTGCCCGGTACGGGCGGTGCGTCGTGCTATTAAAGATAGGTCGAAAAACCGACAACAATCGCGCTAATGTCTGCCTTTGCCCGAACACCGCCGAAGTCTCGTGGTCATCAGGCTGCAAACGATTTGTGCAACGCAAAATTCTACCATGTCGGAAACTGTCGCCACACCCGCCTTGTTAACGTTTGACAACAGCCCTTACCGGCTGCATCAGCCCTTCCCGCCGGCCGGCGATCAGCCGGGTGCCATCGCCAAACTGGTCGAAGGCATCGACGACGGACTCATGTTCCAGACCCTGCTCGGCGTGACCGGCTCGGGCAAGACCTTCACGATGGCCAACGTGATCGCGCGCACCGGTCGCCCGGCCATCGTGATGGCGCCGAACAAGACGCTGGCCGCCCAGCTGTACTCGGAATTCCGCGAGTTCTTCCCGGAAAACGCGGTCGAGTATTTCGTCAGTTACTACGACTACTACCAGCCGGAAGCCTACGTGCCGTCGAAGGACCTGTTCATCGAGAAGGACAGCGCCATCAACGAGCACATCGAACAGATGCGGCTGTCGGCGACCAAGAGCCTGATGGAGCGGCGCGACGTGGTCATCGTCGCCAGCGTGTCGTCGATCTACGGTATCGGCGACCCGGTGGATTACCACGCGATGATCCTGCACCTGCGCGAAGGCGGCACGCTGCACCAGCGCGACATCATCGCGCGGCTGGTGCAGATGCAGTACCAGCGCAACGACATCGACTTCAAGCGCGGCACCTTCCGCGTGCGTGGCGACGTGATCGACATCTTCCCGGCCGAACACGCCGAGAACGCGCTGCGCGTGTCGCTGTTCGACGACCAGATCGAGGAACTGTCGCTGTTCGACCCGCTGACCGGCCAGGTGCGCAGCCGCATCGGCCGCTTCACCGTCTATCCGTCCAGCCACTACGTGACGCCGCGCGCGACCGTGCTGCGGGCGATCGACGCGATCAAGACCGAGCTGGAAATGCGTTCGAAGGAATTCGTCAGCCAGCACAAGCTGGTCGAGGCGCAGCGCATCGAACAGCGCACCCGCTTCGATCTCGAAATGCTGAACGAGTTGGGCTTCTGCAAGGGCATCGAAAACTACTCGCGCCACCTGTCGGGCCGCCAGCCGGGCGAGCCGCCGCCGACGCTGATCGACTATCTGCCGCCGGACGCGCTGATGTTCATCGACGAATCGCACGTGACCATTCCGCAGATCGGCGGCATGTACAAGGGCGACATGGCGCGCAAGAGCAATCTGGTCGATTTCGGTTTCCGCCTGCCCTCGGCGCTGGACAACCGGCCGCTCAAGTTCGACGAATTCGAGAAGCTGATGCCGCAGACCGTGTTCGTGTCGGCCACGCCGTCCGCCTACGAGGCCGCCAACCAGGGCCAGGTGGTGGAGCAGGTGGTGCGGCCGACCGGCCTGGTCGATCCAGTGGTCGACATCCGCCCGGCGTCGACGCAGGTGGATGACCTGCTGGGCGAGATCCGCAAGCGGGTCGAGGCGTCCGAGCGGGTGCTGGTGACCGTGCTGACCAAGCGACTGGCCGAGGACCTGACCGACTACTTCAGCGAGAACGGCGTGCGCGTGCGCTATCTGCACTCGGACATCGACACCGTCGAGCGGGTGGAAATCATCCGCGACCTGCGGCTGGGCGAGTTCGACGTGCTGGTGGGCATCAACCTGCTGCGCGAAGGTCTGGACATTCCCGAGGTGTCGCTGGTCGCCATCCTCGACGCCGACAAGGAGGGCTTCCTGCGTTCGGAGCGCAGCCTGATCCAGACCATAGGCCGGGCGGCCCGACATCTGCACGGCACGGCCATCCTTTACGCCGACAACATGACCGACTCGATGAAGCGCGCCATCGCCGAAACCGAGCGGCGGCGCGCCAAGCAGATCGCGCACAACGAGGCGCACGGCATCACGCCGAAGGGCGTGGTCAAGCGGATCAAGGACATCATCGACGGCGTCTACGACCAGGAAGAGGTCGCGCGCGAACTGATGGTGGCCGAGGAACACGCCCGTTTCGAGGCGATGAGCGAGAAGGATCTGGCGCGGGAGATCAAGAAGCTCGAAAAGGAAATGGTCGAGCACGCGAAGAACCTGGAGTTCGAAAAGGCGGCCGAGGCGCGCGACCGGCTGTTCAAGCTTCGCAGCGGCGCTTTCGGCGTCGCCTGAGCGGGCACGGTTTCAGCGACCGGCCGCCGCTTCGCGTCGTGGCAGCGAAATCGCCGCGGCCGGCGGAGTGCTCCCACCGGCGAGGCGATTGACGATGCGTTCGACGCCGAGCACCAGCAGCAGCGCTTCGTCGCCGTCGCCGCTGCCGCCCAGCACCGATTCACCCAGCACATTGCCGCCGGCCAGCATCGCCGGTATGGGGCGCAGGCGGGCGGTCGATACTTCCGGAATGTCGCCCAGCGCGTCGGCCAGTATGCCGATGCGGGTATCGTCGTCGCGGCGCAGCACGAGTACCTGCCGCGTCGAGTCGTCGGGTGCCGACGGGACCGCTTCGTCGTCGTGCAGCATACTGGCGATATCGAACACAGCGATCGGCACGCCGTCGTACATCAGATAGCCGGCCATGGTTTCACCGGCACCGGGCACGCCGGTCAGACCGGCCGCATCGACCGCCTCGATGACTTTCTCGGTGCGCAGTCCGAACCAGTTTCGGCCGACGCGGAAGGTGGCGATTTCCACCGTGTCGTCGCTGCTCGCGTCGCCGCGGATCGCCGGCGCCGTGCAGCTCGCCGTAGCGGACTGCACGGCGACCGCGCACAGGGGCATGAATACCAGTGCGGTGACGCGCGTGCGGGCGGCGTTCGCGCCGCTGCCGTACTCACGGTAGCCGTGCGAGTTCGCCACGCCGACTGCGAAGTACTGGTCGTCGATGCGAAGCACGCCGCTGCCGTCGTCGGCCAGCGCCAGTGCCTCGACGGCCTCCGGCGGGCGTTGACCGGGGCGCCAGCGCTCGTCGGTGCAGGCGATCACCTGTGCGTCGGCGTCGATGAAGGCCGCGAAGCAGCCGTTGCGGACCGCGCCGTCGGCGCCGCGCGGCAGGCAGTCGCGCAGCATGGCGAGCAGTTGCGGTGCGCTGTCGAACACGATACCGACGCCGCCGATGACTGCCGCCTTCTCGTCGCCGGCCGACGGCGCGCGCAGCGCTGCACCATATATATAGGTGGGCGCGTTGCCGTACAGCGCGCTCGGTGCGAAGGCGGACACTGCCCAGGCCTGGGAGTCGTCCAGCGCCAGCGTCCGGCGTACCCAGTCCTCGCCCGGTGCGCGCCCGCTCCATGATGCGCCGCCGACGGTCGAACCCGATTCCGCGACAACCACGCCTTGCGTGTCGAACACCAGCAGGTTGGCGTAGACGGTGTAGAGCGAGTGGATGTAGCGCAGCACCTCGGTGACGCGCTGTCGGCCCGCCTCGTCGACCGGCGCCGCAAGCACCTCGCGGAATACCGAGGTGAGCGCCCACCAGCGGCAGTCATTGGCGCGCTCGTACAGATTGCGGTCGAGGATGTCGATGGCCAGCGACGCGGCGAAGCGGCTGTCGTGCAGGATGGCCGACACCACGGTTTCGTGCAGGTTGGCGATGGAGCGCTCGAACACGTCGCGCGTGCGGTCGCCGGTATTGCTGATTTCCCACAGCAGGATTTTCGAGAAGGCCGGGTTCAGCGCACGCTGCGAACTGCTCTGCCGGACGTTGCCGTTCCACACCGAGCGGTTCAGCGTGCGCTGGATGCGGTCGGCCTGTTCCGGGATGCGCCGCAGTTGTTCGGAGAACAGTGTCGGGCTGGACATGATGGCGCTGCGCACGTCGTCGCCCAGCGCGCGCAGCGGTGCGGCCGCTTCGCGCGCGAAGGCGTGCTCGACCGGCAGCATCACCAGCCCGCACCAGCCGGGGCCGGCGTAGCCCTGATAACCGCGGCTCGGGCAGCGCATGGCGAGGTATTCGCGCGCGGCGAAGCGCAGCCGCTGGACTTCCGGACCGTCGGAGCAGGGCAGACGGGCACCGAGCGGCACGTGGAAGCGGTCCGAACTGGCGATCACCCGGTGGTCGGCGTCGACGACGAGGATGACGGCCCAGTCGTCGGCCGTCAGCAGGCCGTCGAAGATGCGCTGCATTTCGTCGTCGAAGCGGAACACCAGGCTCAGCACGCCGATTGCCCCGCCCGCGTCGTCGCAGACGCGGCAGGAATAGACCAGCGACTGTGTCTGCGTCGGAAGGAAGTCGATGGCGCGGAAGGTTTCCACGTAGCCGGCGTCGGTCGTCAGCGCCTCGGCGATCAGCGCGTCGTGCGACTGTACCGGTGCCGCGGCGTCGTCCAGCCGCAGCAGGATGTGGCCGTCGGTATCGGTCAGCACGATGTCGGAATACACGGTGTACTTCGCCGCGTACTCGGCGAAGCGCGCGCGCAGTTGCGTCCGCGCGGCGGCCAGGTCGCGCGCCAGCAGCACGTTTCCGGCGCATTGGCGGACCTTGCCGATGAACTGCCGGATGTCGGCGTCGCAGGCGAGGAAACCGATGTCGGCGGTGCGCTCGAACAGGTTGCGCACCAGGATATCGATCGCCACCTGTGCCTTGGCCGACATGTCCAGCCGGCAGGTGCGCAGTTCCTCGTGGCCGAGCTGGTTGAGCAGCGTGCCGGTCAGTTCGGCGAAAGCGTGCCGGGTTCCGCTCATGTCGGTGCCGGTTCCGGACAGCTGGCCCAGCATGGTGAGGTTGTCCCAGACCGACTGCAGGTTGCGCAGCAGTTCGCGGTACTCCTCGACGTTGTCCATGTGGCGGATGACGCCCGCCAACTCGGTATCGACTTCGATGTTCTTGTACTGGGCCATGGCTCGGCGCTCCTCATGTGCGATGTGTGCTGACGCTCCCGGAGGGCGCCGCTTCTTGTTTTCGCTCTGCATCCCGGGTCATAACGATCGCCGGGCGCGGATTCATGAGCATCGTTAGTGCCGTAACTCCCGTTCTTCCGTGACGCAGTTCCTCGGTGCCCGGGATGGCGGGCGCCGCTCCCGGCGCGCGTGCCGTGCGCCGTCCGACAGCTGCGAACCCGCATCGCCGATCATGGTCGACTGACCGAGACGTACACGAGCGTCTGGCGCTCGGAACCCCACTTTCGCCTTCCGCACGATGTCCCTCATCCCATACCTCTGTTGCGTTCTTGCGCTGACCAGCGCCGCCCCGGCGCTGTACGCCGCTCGCAGCGAAGCGCAGATCAGTCCGCGCGCAAGCGTCGCCCTGCTGTCGGCGAGCGACGTGGCCGCCCCCGGTCAGACGCTCGATCTGGGCCTGCACTTCCGTTTCCAGCCGGGCTGGCACATCTACTGGATGAATCCGGGCGACGCCGGCCAGCCGCCGCGCATCGATGTGTTCGCGCCGGCCGGCAGCGCGCTCGGTGACGTGAACTGGCCGGCGCCGGAACGCCACGTCGATGGGCCGATAACCACTTTCGTCCATCAGGGCGAGGTGCTGCTGCCTTTCACGGTGACGCTGCCGCCGGCCCTCGCCGGCGCAGCCGCGCTGTCGGTGAAGGCGAACTGGCTGGTGTGCAAGGACATCTGCATTCCGGAAGAGGGCGTGTTCAGGCTGGCTCTGCCTGCCGGCTCGCCGCAGGACAGTGCCGAGGCACCGCTGTTCGAGGCGGCGCGCGCGGCCGTGCCGACACGCAGTGAGTGGCGTGCGACGGTCGATGCGCAGGGCGTGCTGACACTGGAGGGGGCGGGCACCGGCACCCTGCAGGCGGCCGACTTCTTCCCGGCCGATTGGGGGCGTGTCGAACACGGGGCCGTCCAGACCTTGAGCACGACGGGTGATACCGCGCGCATCGCGCTGACACCGGGCCCGGACTTCGATCCGGAGAAGGCGCTCGAAGGCGTGCTGCGCGTGCGCGGTGCCGACGGCATCGAGCGGGCGCTGTGGGTGACGACGCCCGGTACATCGACGGTACGCACGCCGGCACTCAGTCTGGCGGCGGCCGATGCCTTGCCGCCCGCGGCACCGGCGAGCCCGGTCGCTGCGCCCGCCGACGAGGGGCTGCTGTGGCCGCTGCTGTTCGCCTTCGCCGGCGGTTTGCTGCTGAACCTGATGCCCTGCGTGTTCCCGGTGCTGGCGATCAAGGCGCTGTCGTTCGCGAAGATGGGCGGCGACCGCGCGGGCGCCGTGCGCCTGCAGTCGCTTGCCTACTGCGCCGGGGTGGTCGCGAGTTTCCTGCTGCTGGCCGCTCTGCTGCTCGCGCTGCGTGCCGCCGGCACGCAGGCCGGATGGGGGTTCCAGTTCCAGTCGCCGGTGTTCGTCGCCGCCATGGCCACCTTGCTGTTCGGCATCGGACTGAACCTCTCCGGCGTGTTCGACATCGGCGCCCGGCTCGCGTCGGCCGGCGAGTCGCTGGCCTCGCGCGGTGGGCTCGCGGGCAGCTTCTTCACCGGCGTGCTGGCGGTGGTGGTCGCCACACCCTGTACCGCGCCCTTCATGGGCGGGGCGATCGCGGCGGCGCTGGGCGCGCCGGCGCTGGTGACCGTGGGCATCTTCGTCGCGCTCGGACTGGGCATGGCGCTGCCCTATCTGCTGTTCGCGTTCTTTCCGGCGGTGGCTGCGCACATGCCCCGACCGGGCGCGTGGATGGAAAGATTGAAGCAGGCGCTGGCCTTCCCGATGTACGGTGCGGCGGCCTGGCTGGTCTGGGTGCTGAGCCAGCAGAGCGGGGCCGATGGCGTGCTGCACGTGCTGGCTGCACTGCTGCTGGTGGCGCTGGCAGCCTGGCTGTTCGGTGTCGCGCAGCGCGCTTCTGCGGGCAACTGGAGCTGGCGCGGTGCGGCAGCGTTGGCACTGCTGGCCGGCCTGCTGGCGCTCGGTCGCACGCCGGAGCCGGCGGCGACGATGCCTGTCGCGCAGACAGCCGAAGGTGCCTACTCGGTACAGCGGCTGGCCGATCTGCGCGCTGCCGGCACACCGGTGTTCGTGAACATGACCGCCGCCTGGTGCGTCACCTGCCTGATGAACGAGAAGGTCGCCCTGTCGACCGATGCCGTGCAGGGCGCCTTCGCCGCGCGCGGCATCGTCTATCTGAAAGGCGACTGGACGCGCGCCGACCCGGACATCACCCGTTTCCTGCAGTCGCACGGTCGCGACGGCGTACCGCTCTACGTGTATTACGCGCCCGGCCGGGAGGGCGTCGTGCTGCCGCAGATACTGACGCCGCAGATCGTGCTCGATCACATCGCCTCATGAGGAGATTTCGTCGATGAACATCCAAGCCACGCTCCGCACCGGCCTGCTGGCCAGCCTACTGTTTGCTGCTGCCGTCCATGCCGCACCGCGCATCGGCGAGCCGGCACCGGCCTTCACCGCCTTTGATTCCAACGGCCGGACGGTGAAGCTGTCCGATTTCGCCGGCCGGACGGTGGTGATGGAATGGACCAATCACGGTTGCCCCTACGTACAGAAGTGGTACGGCGGCGGCATGCAGGCGCTGCAGAAGGACGCCACCGGCAAGGGGGCGGTGTGGCTCACCGTGCTCAGTTCGGCGCCGGGCACGCAGGGTCACGTCGACGGCCCGACAGCGAACCGCATGATGAAGGAGCAGGGCGCCGCGCCGACCCACTACCTGCTGGACTACGAAGGCAAGGTCGGTCGCGCCTACGCCGCACAGGTGACGCCACACATGTACGTCATCGCACCCGACGGCCGGCTCGCCTACATGGGCGGCATCGACAGCATCGCGTCGACCGAGGTGAACGACATTGCGAAGGCCGAGCCGCTGGCGCGGCTGGCGATCGATGCGGTACTGGCGGGGAAATCGGTGGCCAAGGCGCAGACGCGCCCCTATGGCTGCTCGGTGAAGTACGCGAACTGATGGTGAGGAAGCGGCCGGTGCATGCCTCGCACCGGCCGGCGGAAGGCGCACTCAGGCGCTGACGCTGCCGGTGCCCGGATGATTCGCGGCGTGCATGCGGTTCTGCGCCTTGACCAGGCGTTCCATCGTACGCAGGTCCTTGCGGTCGAGCTTCATCGCGCCGCGCACCCACTCGCGCGTCACGTCTTCGAGTTCCTGGTAAGTCAGGCGCACGTAGGCGTGCATCTTGGCTCGCTGGAAGGCACGGAAACCCTTGAGCTGTGACGACATCGAGCGCATCACGTCACGCGCCACCCATTCGCCGCGGCCCGGCTCGGCCAGGTGATCGACCAGCCCCAGTTCGTGCATCTTCTCGGCCGGCAGTACCTTCGCGTTCAGGATCAGGTCTTCCGCCACGCGCGGGCCGGCCTTGCGCGCGACCAGGCTGTAGGCGCCCATGCCCGGAAACAGGTTGAACATCATTTCCGGGAAGCCCAGCTTGGCGCCGCGTTCGGCGATCACCACGTGGCAGGACAGCGCCGCCTCGAAACCGCCGCCCAGCGCATCGCCCTGGACCACGGCCATCGACACCGCGTCGGCATGCAGACCGGCGACGTTGTTGTTGATGGCGCGGATGCAGGCTTCGGCATAGCGCATCAGTCCGGCCTCGTCGCCTGCCTCGACCAGTTTCTGGAACAGGTCGAGATCGCCGCCGAGGTTGTAGACACCGGGTACGCCCGAGCAGTTGAGGAAGAAGTCCACCGTGCCCGGCGCCAGTTCCACCTCTTGCTGCTGCGCCACGACGTCGGCCAGCAACTCCGGCGTGAAGCAGGGGCGTCCGGTCGGGTGCGCGTACATCCACAAGGCGCGTGTTTCCGCCTCGTAGCGCGAAGTCAGGATGGGTGTGGACAGCAGGCGTGGCGCATTTGCGGCCATGCCGGGCAGCGGCACCGTGTGCAGATGAGCACGGGTGCGATCAATGATCTGCATTGCACGCCTCCATACGAAATACATCGCGGGCAGGCGCGGCAGCGTCGATACTCTTTCCGGAGCGATACGGCAGGTGCCGTCCTGCTCCATGGCGCGGGGTCAACAGATCCATTTCAGCCTCCGTCGGCATGTCCGACTTTAAGCATGCTGAAAACAATCGCCTCTTGAGGCGAATTGGAGAGGCAGTTTTCCTGCCTTTTTTTCCTGCTGTCTGGTGCACGAATCCAGACAGAGTCTGACCCTGTAAGTGCATGTTACGACAAGGCGGAACAGTTTTGCTTGAAAATTTGATTGCACCTTGCGCCGGACTCGTTCGTGGCCCGTGCAGGGTGTCGTACGCCTCGCCGGAACGGCCCTGGGTGCGGCTGCCGGTTGCCTTGCCTGACGATGGCTCCCGGGTGATGCGGTGCACGATCCGTCGCAGTCAGCCCGCCGTCGGTCAGCGCTCGCTCAGCTATAGTCGGGCGCACAGGATGGGGTGTCCGCCGCCGGCGAGTGCCGGGCGCAGAGCATGCGGACCCGATCCACGGAGACATTGATGAAACAGGCCTCGTCCGGCAAGGACACGCGGGAACACAAGGTCACGCTGCAGGAACTGGTGGAGGGCATGGTGGCCGACGGCCTGCTTGGCGAGTCGGTGGCCCGCGTATTCCTGCACGACCGTCGCTACTGGCGGGGCGGTGACCATCCGCTGGTCGTGCTGGCCGGCCAGAAGTGGAAATCGCTGCATCCGCCGCACCGGGTGCTCAATCTCGATGCGCTGACCGAGTGGATGGCCGGCTGGAGCGGTCACGACTACTACCACATCGATCCGCTGAAGGTCGATTTCGCGGCAGTGACCGAAGTGGTGTCCAGCGCCTACGCGAACCGCTTCCGCATTCTGCCGGTGCAGGCCTCGGCGCGCGAGGTGGTGATCGCCACCGCCGAGCCCTTCATGACCGAGTGGGAGAAGGAACTGGCGCCGATACTGCGCCGGCCCATCCGTCGCGTCATCGCCAATCCGGACGACATCGCCCGCTATGTGGTCGAGTTCTACAGCCTTGCCAAGTCGGTCAAGGGCGCTGCCAAGCGGGGCGACGTCAGCGGTGCGGGCGCCTCCAACTTCGAGCAGCTGGTTGAACTGGGGCGCAGCAACCGGCCGCTCGATGCCAACGACCAGCACATCGTCACCATCGTCGACTGGCTGTGGCAATACGCTTTCGAGCAGCGCGCCAGCGACATCCATATCGAGCCGCGGCGCGATTTCGGCGTTGTGCGCTTCCGTATCGATGGCGTGCTGCATCAGGTCTACCAGATCCCGATGCCGGTGCTGGGCGCGATGACCTCGCGCATCAAGATACTGGGCCGCATGGACGTGGTGGAAAAGCGCCGCCCGCAGGACGGCCGGATCAAGACCCGCGCGCCGGATGGCCAGGAAATCGAGTTGCGGCTGTCCACGCTGCCGACCGCCTTCGGCGAAAAGCTGGTGATGCGGGTGTTCGACCCGGAAGTGCTGGTGCGCGACTTCCGCGACCTCGGTTTTTCCGACGAGGACGCGCGGCGCTGGAAGCAGATGACCACGCAGCCGAACGGCATCGTGCTGGTGACCGGCCCGACTGGCTCCGGCAAGACCACCACGCTGTACTCGACGCTGAAGAACCTCGCCACGCCAGAGGTGAACGTCTGCACGCTGGAAGACCCGATCGAAATGATCGAGCCGGCCTTCAACCAGGTGCAGGTGTCGGCGGACATCGGCGTCACCTTCTCGGCCGGCATCCGCTCGCTGATGCGGCAGGACCCGGACATCATCATGGTGGGCGAGATACGCGATCTCGAGACCGCCGAAATGGCGATCCAGGCGGCGCTGACCGGCCACCTTGTGCTGTCTACGCTGCACACCAACGATGCGCCATCGGCCATCACCCGTCTGCTCGATCTGGGTGTGCCCAGCTATCTGCTGAACGCGACCGTACTCGGCGTGATGGCACAGCGGCTGGTGCGCACGCTGTGTCCGCACTGCCGCAAGCCGGCGTCCCCGCAGGACACCGATCCGCAGGCGTGGAAGGATCTGGTGGCGCCGTGGAAGGCCACGCGGCCGGAACGCTTCACGCAGGCCGTTGGCTGTCTGGATTGCCGCATGACCGGCTATTCGGGGCGTATCGGCATCTACGAAATCCTGCTGATGTCACCGGAAATCAAGTCGCTGGTGTCGACCGGCGCGGACATCGGCGCACTGCGCGATCAGGCCTATCGCGAAGGCATGTACCCGCTGCGCGTGTCCGGCGCACTGAAGATCGCGCAGGGGGTGACGACGATGGAAGAGGTGATGAAGGTGGCGCCGCCGGCCTGAGCTGGCAGAGTGGATCAATAGCCGGTGGACGGCGGCCAGCCGATGCCGGCGAAGGGCGGCTTGCGGCCGACCAGACCTTCGAGCAGCGTCAGTTCGGCGTCGGTGTGATTGATGACGCCGGCGGCCGACATCATGTCGGCGCCGGGTTTGTCGCTGAGCCACATCGGCTTGTCGTGGTGCCGCGTGCGCACGGTTTCGCGCTGGGTCGGATCGCTGTTGCGCGCCAGTTCCGCCTCGCCGTAGCACAGGCAGAAATACGTCCGCTCCTCAGCTGCCTCGATGTAGCAACCGGTGCCGCGTATGCCTATCGTCGCTGCCGGCGTGGCGATGCGCTTCTGGCCGCGGTCGAACACCGACAGCAGCTTGCCGGTGATCACCCGCATCAGGTCGGCGGCAGCGCCGCTGCCGAAAGCGACATGCGATTCGCCACGCTGGAGGAAGGCGTCGCGGCCGAGCACATAGATCGCTTCGGCGCCCGGGCCGGTGCGTATCGTGTCGCCCGGACGGATTTCCATGTGGAAGTTCGCTGGCGCGCCATTGACGCTGACGTCGCCACGGAAGCCGCGCAATCCGGTACGGCTGTCACGGGCGAGGGCTTCGCGCACCAGTGCGTCGAAGGCCAGCGGGGCGGCGGCACCGCCGGCCAGCAGGGTGGTCAGTACGCGTCTTCGATCCATGTCGTTTTCTCCTTCTTCTGATGCAGCGATTATCGCGCGGGCAGGAGAACAGACCCGTTCATTCGTTCTCGGGCGTCACCGCATCGCCCTGACGGATCAGGCCGCTGCGCAGCACACGCGCGGTGATGCCGCCGTGGCCGCGCATCACGTTGTAGCCTCCCTTGCCCAGATTGGTTTCCATGCGTGAGCACGGGTCGCAGGTGCCCGTGTACTCCAGCAACGCATCGCCGACGCGGAAGCGCTTGCCCTTGAGTGCCAGCAGATTCAGACCGCTGACCACGATATTGCGTCGCACCAGGCCGGGATCGACCTCGCCCAGCCCCAGCAGGTCGGCTACCGTCTGCAGGTGTTCGGCCTGGATCAGCGTGACCTGCCGCTTGCCGTCCGGGCTGGCGTAGCGGTCACCTTCGAGGCCGAGCGATTCGATGGCCTGTACCGTGTCGACGACGCGCAGCGGCTGCATCCGCGCCGGGCGTACGCCTATCCAGGTGACCTGTCCGGCGTGTGCGAAGGTGGAAGTGAGTGTCTGCAGGGTGTCCATGATTGTCGTTTCATCGTGCGCAATGTGTCGGGACGGATGCTACTTCAGGCGAACAGCCCCTGCAGATACCAGCGATGCGGTGCCCTGTGTTCGCGATAGATCCACAGTCTTTCCTGGCGAGGTCCGATGGCGATGTAGTAATCGCGCAGCGCTTCGGCCGGATGGTCGTTGTCGCCAGCGTCGTCCCACCAGCCGGCCTCGATCCGTTCAGCGCGGCCGAGGCAATGCAGTGGCCCGTTGCGCCAGGGCTGACCGTCGCGTTCGGCCAGCAGTTCGGGTTCCGGCAGCAGCCACAGTGGGCGCTGCGGCTTGCCGGCAGCCGGCTGCGCACGACCCGGCTCACCTCGCTGCTGCGCCCGTTCCGGACGGTGGTCGCCGCTGGCCGACAGGCTGTAGACCGCATCGCGCCCGAGGCGGGCGCGCAGCCGTTCGACCAGTACGTCGCGGGCTTCCTGCCTGTCCTGCGGCGACGGCGCCTGGGTGCCGAACAGGTCGCGGCTGCGACCGGGCTGTTCGATCCAGTCGGGTGCCCGCAGTCTCAGCGCGGTGACCGCTTCCGGCAGGGCGATGCGCGCCAGATGCTCGCGTGTCAGCGATGCAAGCAGGCGGGCGTCGTGGGTAGGGATACCGGTGCGCAGTTCCAGCCGGGTGGGTGCTTCGTGCTCGTGCTGCAGTTCGAGCAGGCACTCGGCGATGCCGGCGTGTGCCGCGGCCAGCTGGGTGCACGCACTGTTGAACAGCCGGCTAGCGGCGAACAGCAGTACATCGGCATCGTGACGCGGTACCGGGAGTTCGATCCGGCTGTCGATTTCCGGAGGCGGCGAGAAGAAGGTGCGCGGATCGGCGCTCTGCCCGAGCGCCTGATCGATCAGGCGACGCAGGGCCTGTGCATCACGCAGCGCCAGTGCGTCGCGCGGCAGCTTCATCGCATCTCCCACGCTGCGCAGACCGGCTTCGCGCAAGGTGGCCAGTCGAGCCTCACCGGCTTCGGTCACGTCGAGCGGCAATGCGGCCAGCGCTGCCGGCAAGGCTCCACGGCCGCGTATCGTACGACCGGGTGTGCCGAGGGCGAGCCAGCGCGCGGCACGCGGTGTCGGGGCACAGGCGCTGAGGGCATGAAAGCCGGCGGCGGCCAGCGCGCTGCGCAAGGCGCGCAGCAGACCGTCGAGGCCGCCGAACAGACGGATGCTGCCGGCGATTTCCAGCAGCAGTCCGTCGGTTGCGAGGGCGACATGAGGGGTGAAATGCAGTGCGCAGCCGGCGGCGTCCTTCAGAGCCGCATCTTCCACCTGACTTTCGCGCGGGCTGATCAGCAGGTTGGGCGCTAGTGCCAGTGCGTCGGCCAGCCGCTGGCCGGGGCGCACGCCCTGAGCCAGCGCTGTCGCATCCAGCGCGACCACACGCTGCTTCGCCGCCACCGCCAGCGGCTGTGTATGGGCCTGGGCGCGGAAGCGCGCCTGCAGCGGCCATTCGGGAAAGACCAGTGCCAGCCAGAGCATGTTGTACGCAGATCCATGGCGCAGGCCTGTCAGCCGACCAGCGCCAGGGCAGGGCGCCCGCGCAGGGTGTCCGAACGCCGTACCGGGATGCCCGGACGTATTCCGAGGTAAACCGGCCGGTTGGCTGGGCGGCCGCGTCGCTTCAGGATGTCGATGCGTACCTCGCCTTCCGCAGCGACGGATGCATGCAGGCGCAAGGCGGCTGGCGAGGCCATATGCGCGTCGGAGGCGGGGCGGAACAGCACCAGCGGCAGCGCGGCCTCACGCACCGCCAGCTGCAGCCTGCGCAGCAGGGCTGTATCTACCCGGTCGAGCCAGCCGGTGACTGCGCTGCACGCCCCCGAGTTGAGTGCGTGACGCAGCGCCCAGACACGCTCGCCGGCACTACCCGCCTGGATCACCAGCATGCGAGGCGTGCACAGACCCGCGGCGGCGAGTGCCGAAACATTCGGATACCAAGGCGGCGCCACCCAAGCCACCCAGCCATCGGCCTGACTGGCTTGGGCCAGCATGGGCAGCAGCAGGGAGACTTCACCGTGCCCGCAGCAGTCGGTCAGCACTTCGCTCATGTCGCCGACCGGCCAGCCTCCGCCGGGCAGTTCGGCGTCGAGCGCCGGATGACCGGTGGACACGGTGGGGCACGCGTCCGCCGCCGTGTCGTTGGCACGCCAGACATCCGAACGGTGCAACAGGGTATGCAGGCTGGAGACGCTCATTGCGTCAGACCGCGCTGCCGTTGCGAATCAGCCCCACCATGACGCCTTCGATCACCAGCGGGTCGCGCCGGGTGTCGACGACGATGGGACTGAATTCGGGATTTTCCGGCAGCAGCTCGACCTGAGCACCACTGCGACGCAGACGCTTCACGGTCACTTCATCGTGCAGCCGGGCGACGATGATCTGGCCGTTGTGTGCTTCGGAGGTGGCATGAACGGCGATCAGGTCGCCGTCGAGGATGCCTGCGTCGCGCATGCTCAAGCCCCGCACTCGCAACAGATAGTCGGCGCGTGGTGAGAACATCGACGGGTCAACTTGGTAGCGTCCCTGCACGTGGGCGTCGGCAAGAATGGGATTGCCGGCCGCGACCCGGCCTATCAGTGGAATGCCTGCGGGCTCGGACAGCCGGATGCCGCGCGCGCGACCTTCGTCGAGACTGATGACGCCCTTGCGTGCCAGTGCGCGCAGATGGCTTTCGGCGGCGTTCGGCGAACGGAAGCCGAAGGCCTGCGCGATTTCGGCGCGCGTGGGCGGGCTGCCGCGTTCGCTGACTGCGTCACGGATCAGTTGCAGGATTTCCTGCTGGCGGGACGTCAGGCTGTCGTTCGACATGGGATGGGCGCTTGCTGTACGAAGACTGTATTTTTATACAGTTGTTTATGGTGATGCAAGCAGGCCGGTGCCGATTGTCGACAATTGTTACAGAGCGGGATGTGTTCGCGTGCTCCCTGCCCGTCCAGGCAAGTCAGGGTGATTTGTGCAGTGCGATGAAAAGAAATGGATTTTTTCCGAGGCGCCGGGATGGCAGGATGTTCGGGCGGGTCATCTAATACCGAAGTACTAGGTTCTGGCTGTCGATATTCTTGACAGTGTTGCGGCGCAGCAGGTCCGGATCCTTCGATCAGGCAACAAAAAAGCACCCGAAGGTGCTTTTTTGTTTTCAGGCAGGTGAAGCTCAGCCCATGCGACGCTTTGCCATCAGGCCGATCATGCCCAGGCCAGCCAGCATCATCGCGTAGGTGTCTGCTTCTGGCACCACGGCGACCGGGGCGGTCGTCGAGGTCAGTGCGAGCACACCACCCAGGCTGCCGGTCGTGGAACCGGTCACCTTGTAGTAGTAATCGCCGGCGAGCAGGCCGTTGGCGGTGAACAGGGTGCCGAAGCTGTAGGCGGACAGAAACTTGTCCACCGCTCCGGTTTCTTTGTACAGCCACACCATGCTGTCTTCGCTCAGACCGAAGAACGGCGATGCTTCTGCCGATACGGCCAGCGTGGACAACGAGGTGGTCGGAGCGGTCAGCGTGAAGGTGAAAATTTCCGAGAAGGAGCCGGACAGCGAGGCGATGCCGGTTTCGATCGTTGCGTGGTCGTCCCAGCTGGTCGTCGCGGCATTCGCGCTTCCCACTGCAAACAGACCGCATACAACAGTTGCGACCAAGGTTTTCTTCATATCCTGTCCTTTCACAAAAAGTGACAAAGTGGAACCCAGATTTTTGCAAGAACATCAGCCCCCCACAATCTGCGATGACATCCCATTTGCAACGACAAGTAAGGAGGTCATTCCGCACACTGCGAGCAGCTCAGCGTTCTGGTGAAACAGGTACGCAAGACTCGGGCCACTTTCTGTTTGTCATTGCTCTTTCTGAAGATAAATTTCCAACCATTTGAAGTTGTTCAATAAAATTTTTTTTTGACGGATGTTCGACTCAGCCGGGGTGTGATGCTCTTTGGTGCATCAGGACCACATTTGTGCAATGCGGCGACGGCTTTTTTTACAACGGCGCGGCAAGCCTGCCTGCTAGAATCCGCCGGACTCCAGAGCGTGCGATGTTTCGTGGTCGCGTCGTGTGGATGGGAGGTGCGCATGTTGAATGCAGGACAACCCGCTCCGCTGTTCGAACTGCCGGATGCCGATCTGGAGCTGTTCAATCTGGGCGACCAGCTCGGGCAGCATCTGATGGTGCTCTACTTCTACGCCAAGGACGACACGCCGGGCTGTACGGCTCAGGCTATCGAGTTCAGCGATCTGGACGACGATTTCCGGCGTTGTGACTGCACCGTGCTCGGTGTCAGCCGCGACGAATGTTTCACACACGCAGATTTTCGCGACAAGCACGGCCTGACGGTCAGGTTGCTGTCGGACATCGATGGCGAGGTCAGCCGGCGCTACGGTGTCTGGCGTGAGCGCGAGGTCGACGGAAAGCTGCGGTTCTGCATGACCCGCTCGACATTCATCATCGATCGGAAGGGTGTCATACGTTACGCGCAATATGGCGTGAATCCGCGCGGGCACGCCGGGGAAGTCCTCGAACGCGTGCGCGCACTGCACATGAAAGGAATCAGGAATGCTCATCAGCAAGAACTCGGTCGTCACCCTTAAGTACAGCGTGACGGATCCGGACGGCAATATGGTCGATCCGGGCGAAGCCCCGCTGGCCTATCTGCACGGCGGTTACGGCGGTATTTTCCAGCCGATCGAGGAAGCACTTGAAGGCAAGACCGTCGGCGACGAAGTGGTCGTGAAACTGCAGCCGGAAGATGCCTTCGGCGAGTACGACGAAGAACTGGTCGAGATCGAATCGCGTGCGAACTTCCCGGACAACATCGAAGTCGGCATGCAGTTCGAGCGCGTCAGCGAAGATGGCGAGGAAGAGGGCCTGTACACCGTGACCGACATTGCCGACGACCGCGTCGTGATCGACGGCAATCACCCGCTGGCCGGCACCGCACTGGTGTTCTCCTGCTCGGTGTCAGCAGTGCGCCAGGCGTCGGCGGAAGAGCTGTCGCACGGCCACGTGCACGGCGACCACGGCCACCACCACTGAGATCGTCCCCCGCCGGGCGCCGACGAGGGCCCCGGCGTTCTCCGCCCACTGTAGGGCGCTGCGTCGAAATCCTGTCAGGGAGCATCCATGTCGCGTGTGCTGGTCACCGGTGGCGCGGGCTATATCGGCTCGCACACCTGCATCGAACTGATGGCTGCGGGCCACCAGGTGGTGGTTGTAGATAACCTGTGCAACAGCAAGCGCGAATCCCTGACGCGCGTCGAACGCATTGCCGGGCAGGCGCTGCAGGCCTTCGTGCAGGCCGATGTCCGCGATCGCGCCGCGATGCGTGCCGTGTTTGCGGCGCACGACATCGACGCGGTGATCCACTTCGCCGGCCTGAAGGCGGTCGGCGAGTCGGTCGCGAAGCCGCTCGAGTACTACGACAACAACGTCAGCGGCACGGTGGCGCTGTGCGAGGTGATGGCCGAAGCCGGCGTGAAGACGCTGGCCTTCTCGTCCTCGGCTACGGTTTACGGTGATCCGGCGTCGGTGCCCATCCGCGAGGATTTCCCGACCGGGCCGACCAATCCTTACGGCCGTTCGAAATGGATGGTCGAGTACCTGCTGCAGGACCTCGTCGTGGCCGATCCGTCGTGGCGCATCGCACTGCTGCGCTACTTCAATCCGGTCGGCGCGCACGAGTCCGGCCTGATCGGCGAAGACCCCAACGGTCTGCCGAACAATCTGATGCCCTTCGTCAGCCAGGTGGCGGTCGGCAAGCTGGCCGAGTTGCGCGTGTTCGGCGGTGACTGGCCGACGCCGGACGGTACCGGCGTGCGCGACTACATCCACGTGCTTGACCTCGCTCAAGGCCACGTGCGCGCCATCGACTACCTTACGGAACACACCGGTCTGCTGACGGTGAATCTGGGTACCGGTCGTGGCTACAGCGTGCTTGAAGTCGTGCGCGCCTTCGAGCAGGCGAGCGGACGCGCGGTGCCCTACCGCATCGTCGATCGGCGGCCGGGGGACATCGCCCAGTGCTACGCCGACCCGGCGCACGCAAACCGGCTCCTGGGCTGGGTTGCGCGGCGCGACCTCGCGCAGATGTGCGCCGATGCGTGGAACTGGCAGCGCAGCAACCCGCAGGGCTATGCCTGACGCGCGTCGCGGGCGGAGGGCAGAAAGTCTCGGTGCGCCGCGATAGATGACGACCGCCGCTTCGTGCTAAATCAACAGCTCGCCGTCGGTCGGAACCAGCCCGGGAGGATTGCTCATGCACCTGCAAGTCGTGTTCGAAAAGGCGCACGCCGCGGACAGCGGAAACAGCGCATCCATCTTCCGGCAGTTGCTCGACGCGCTCGAGCACGATGCGCCGTTCGACCTGCAGCTGCTGTATCAGTTGCCCTATGCCGACTTCGACACTGCGCTCAACGCGCTGCGCGAGTGGCGTTCGCAACGCTACGTATGGCTGCGCGAACACGACGGCCCTCAGCCCTGGCGCAGTCATCTGAGCTAGTGTCTGCTGTCACGGTGCCGTGATGGTGCTGTGTTAACCTGCGGCGCATGCTGCGTCATACACGTCTTTCCCGCGGTTTCACGCTGATCGAGTTGATGGTGGTGATCGCCATCGTCGGCGTGCTCGCGACCATGGCCATGCCCATGATGGAGCTGGCGCGGGTGCGCGCGAACGAGGCCGAACTGCGCACCTCGCTGCGGCAGATCCGCACCGCGCTCGACGATTACAAGAAGGCCTGGGACGAAGGGCGCATCGAGAAGAAGGTCGGTGCCAGCGGCTATCCGCCCAGCCTCGACGTGCTGGTCAATGGCGTGCGCGACGTCAAGCAGCCGAACGACGTGAAGATCTACTTCCTGCGCCGCGTGCCGCGCGACCCCTTCCATACCGATACATCGACGCCGCCCGAGCAGACCTGGGGCCTGCGCAGCTACGCCAGCCCGCCGGACGAACCCGTGCCTGGCGCCGATGTGTTCGATGTCTATTCGCTGTCCGGCCGCACCGGCCTGAATGGCATTCCGTACCGGAACTGGTGATGTTCACTTTCGCCCGCAAGCGCGGTTTCACGCTGATCGAACTGCTGGTGGTCATGGCCATCATCGCGGTGCTGCTGACCATTGCCGCACCGCGCTACTTCGAACATCTCGATCGCTCGAAGGAGGCGACGCTGAAGCAGACGCTGGCGGTCACCCGCGATGCGATCGACAAGTTCCGCGGTGACCGCGGTGCCTGGCCGCAAAGCCTGCAGGACCTGGTCGACAAGCAGTACCTGCGCAAGCTGCCGTTCGACCCGGTCACCGACAGCAGCGAAACCTGGATCGTCGTGCCGCCGCGCGATTCGGCGACCGAGAGTGGCGTGGCCGACCTGAAGAGCGGTGCCGAAGGCATGTCACGCGACGGCATCGCCTATTCTGACCTCTGATGTGATGCGGGCGGATCAGCGCGGCTTTTCCTATCTGCTCCTGCTGTTCGCAGTCGCCGCGCTGGGCATTGCTGCAGCCGGCAGCGCGCTGATGTGGAGCACGCTGTCGCAGACCGAGCGCGAACGCGAACTGCTGTTCATCGGCGGCGAGTTCTCGCGTGCGCTGCAGCGCTACTACGACGCCTCGCCGGCGGAGCCGAAAGCCTATCCGGCACGGCTGGAGGATCTGCTCGAAGACAAGCGGCATCAGGTGCCGATGCGTCATCTGCGCAAGATCTATGTCGATCCGATGACCAACAACCGGGACTGGGGGCTGGTCATGTCGCAGGGGCAGATCCGCGCGATACACAGCCGATCGGAAAAGGTGGCGCGCATCCATTTGCTGCCGCGCTGGGTCGATGCGACCGGCGACAAGGTGGCGCCCAGCCTCAAGACGCCACTGAAGCAGCCGTACGCGCCCATTCCGGGTCAGCCGCAGGCCGTGCCCGGACCGGTCAGTCCGACGGCGCCGTCCGCTGCCCGTCAGGCGGGCGATCTGCGTCATGCCGACTGGCTGTTCGTGCCGATGGCCGACACGCCTGCGCAGCAGGACACGCCGGGTTCGTCGCCGTCCGCGCCCGGATCGGCGGCGGGCAGCACTCCGGTGGTGGTCGGAGAGGGCGATGGCAGCGGTGCTTCGCAACCCGACGGTTCAGCAGGATCGCTGCAGGAGCAATACACCGGCAAGCGCTGAAGCGGTCGTCAGATCAGCCAGGCGGCCAGCGCGATGCCCAGCATCATGAAGGCGATGGCGACCTTGGCGACCGCGGCGATCAGCATGCCCAGCCAAGTGGCCACGCCGACGCGCGCGGCCTGCAGTGCGTTGCGTCGCGCGATGTATTCGCCGATCGCCGCGCCCGCCAGCGGTGCGAACAGCAGGCCGATCAGGCCGGCGAACAGCCCGAGCACGGTACCGATCGCAGCGCCGACCAGCGCCAGCGTGCTGGCACCCACCCGCTGTGCGCCGATCACGCCCGACGCGAAATCGATCAGCCAGGCGAGTACTGTCAGCGCGCCCAGCACGGTGAGCGTGATCGTGCCGATGTGGTTGAAATCGTCCAGCCAGGCCATCATCAGGAAGCCGCCGAACATCAGCGGAATGCCGGGCAGAGCCGGCAATACGACGCCGGCCAGTCCGATCAGCACCAGCAGTGCCGCGATCGCCCACAGCAGGATGTCCATGCCGCTCATTGGGCGAAGGCGGCGACCGCGTCGTCGACCACCGCCAGCAGGTTGCGCGTGCGCGCGTGCACCGCGCGCAGTCTCGTGGCATCGTTGCCGCCGCCGCGGACCATGCGGTGCAGCGCGTCCAGTGCGTCCGACGACCGCAGTGCGTCGGCGTGCGGCGCCAGCCGTTCGAGCGTGGCGGCGATGTCGTCGCGCAGCGGCAGCGCGGCGTGGCTGCGCGGATGCACGATCAGCCCGTCGAGACCGAAGCGGCAGGCCTGGAAGCGGTTGTAGGTGTATACGAGGTAGTCGTCCTCCACCGGTTCGGGGTCCTCGCCGGACAGGATGAGCCGGCACAGCGCCTGCAGGTAGACCGCGATCTGCGCTGCCCGATCGACGCCCAGCGGCGTGTCGCAGACGCGCAGCTCTATCGTGCCGTACTCGGGCTTGGGCCGGATGTCCCAGTAGAAATCCTTCATGCTGCGCACGATGCCGGTGTCCTCCATCCGCGCGAAGTAGTCGCGCTCGAAGCGCGACCATTCGAGCACGAAGGGCGCGCGGCCGCTGAGCGGAAAGGCGAATACGGAATTCAGCCGGGCCGAATCGAACAGCGTGTCGCTGCCCTGCGAGAAGGGCGAGGAGGCGGAGAGTGCGATGAAGTGCGGCACATAGCGCCCGAGCGCGTGCAGGACGCGCAGCGCGCTGTCCGGATCGGGCATGCCGATGTGCACGTGCTGACCGAACACCGTGAACTGCTTGGCCAGATAACCGTAGAGACCTGACAGTTGCTGGAAGCGCGGTGCCGAGAAGATGCGCCGTTCCGACCACTGTTGGAAAGGGTGGGTGCCTCCGCCGCACAGCGACACATTGAGCCGCGTCGCATCCTTCACCAGCGCATCGCGCATCAGGCGCAACTGCGCAAGCAGCGTGGCGTGGCTGTCGTGGATGCCGGTGGCCACCTCTATCATGCTGTCGGTCATTTCCGGCTTGATGTCGCCGGGAAAGGTCTGGCGCTGCGCCAGTTCCAGCAGGTCGGCCGCGGCCGACGCGAGGTCGCGGTCGTGTTCGCCGACCAGTTGCAGTTCGAGTTCGACGCCCATGCTGAGCGCCGACGAGGCGTGAAAGGTTTCGAGCGGCATCAGGCGTCCTCCGTCCTCTGTGCTTCGCCGGCCAGTACCAGCGCCCACTGGGCGAACACCGGCCCGACGAACTCCATCACGATCACCATGCCAGCGATGGCGGACAGCGCGCTGTCGGCGAGTCCGAAGCCGGCGCTGCGGCTGTATTCGAGCAGCAGCAGCGCAAAGGTGGACAGCGGTGCCAACGCCAGCCCGGTCAACGCGCCCTTGCGTGTGCTGGTTCCGCTTACGTGGGCGAAGGCAGCGGTTGCGCTCATCTTCGCCGCGATGCGGCCGAGCGACAGCAGCACGGCCAGTGCCAGTCCGGCGGCGGAGGTCGGCCAGGTCGCCATGCCGGCAACGAAGACGAACAGGAAAAGCGTCAGCAGTTCGCCCAGCACGCCGAAGTTGCGCTGCGCCGGCGTCAGTACCAGCCGCTTGCGGCGCATCAGCACGCCCAGCGTCAGTGCGGCCAGCAAGGGCGACACGTTGACGCCCTGGGTGAGCAGGGTGACCAGCATCACCGCCAGCGCGAACACGATGGTGACGCCACGTTCGTCGGCGCGCAGTCGGCGCAGCAGCCAGGGCAGCGGCACGCCAACCAGGAGACCGCAGCCGACCGATACGGCAAGGATGGCGGCACTGTTCCACACCGCGCTGACCACACTGCCGGAGGCCAGCAACTGCCAGTAGCCGATCGCGCCCTTCATCAGCAGTACCGATAGCAGACAGTTGATGGCGCACAGATGCAGCGCGCGCTCGGTCACCTGGCCGGAGCCGCGCAGGTCGTTGACTACGCGCACCAGTGCGGCCGGCGAGGTGGCCACGGACAGTGCGCCGAGCACCATCGCGATGTCCGGCGGTTGGCCCATCGCAATGGCGATGGCGCGCACCACGACGAAGGTGAGCAGCGATTCGGCAATCCCGGTCAGCGTGAGCCAGTAATTGGTCACCAGCCAGCGCAGATTGATGCGGTGACCCAGCTCGAACAGGAACAGTGCGAGCGAGAAATTGGCCAGGAAGGACATGGCTGCCCGGGTTTCGGCGTCGTGCGGCGCGCCGCCCCAGGCGCTGTAGACGATGCCGGCGAGCGAATAGACGCAGACGCGCGGTATCGCCAGCCCGCGGTGGAAGATCTCGCCGGCCAGCCACGCGAGCAATAGAACAGCCGGCCAGCCGACCAGCGTGAATATGCGACCTGCTTCGAAGATCATCGCGTCGCCTCCGTTCTGCACGCACTGCGCGCGGGAAGACAGAAGCCGTGCCTGTGCGGCACGACGGCGGATTTTTCTGCGGGGAATACGGACCGCTTCCAGGCGGCCTCTGTTGTTGCTGTGCGGACCGGCTGGCGCCGGTCCGCTTATCGGGCCGGCGGTGCCGGCCTCAGGTAGCGCTGGAGACTATCACGCGGTGGCGACAGGAATCTTCCCGATCTTTGCCTGCCATTCCTTCGGACCGGTTTCGTGCACCGAGGTGCCGCCGGAGTCGACGGCGACAGTGACCGGCATGTCGACCACGTCGAACTCGTAGATCGCTTCCATGCCAAGGTCCTCGAAGCCGACCACCTTCGCCGCCTTGATCGCTTTCGATACGAGGTAGGCGGCACCGCCGACCGCCATCAGGTAGGCGCTCTTGTGCTTGCGGATGGCCTCGATCGCCGCCGGGCCACGCTCCGACTTGCCCACCATCGAAATCAGGCCGGTCTGCGCCAGCATCATTTCGGTGAACTTGTCCATGCGGGTGGCGGTGGTCGGGCCGGCCGGGCCGACCACTTCGTCGCGCACCGGATCGACCGGACCGACGTAGTAGATGACGCGGTTGGTGAAATCGACCGGCAGCTTTTCGCCCTTGGCCAGCATGTCAGCGATGCGCTTGTGCGCAGCATCGCGGCCGGTCAGCATTTTGCCGTTCAGCAGCAGGGTCTGGCCCGGCTTCCATGAGGCGACCTCTTCCGGCGTGAGCGTGTTCAGGTCGACCCGCTTCGAGGTCTTGGTGTCGGCCTGCCAGGTCACCGCCGGCCAGTCTTCGAGGCGCGGCGGTTCGAGCTTCGCCGGGCCCGAGCCGTCGAGGTGGAAATGCACGTGGCGGGTCGCCGCGCAGTTCGGAATCATCGCCACCGGCAGCGAGGCGGCGTGCGTCGGGTAGTCGAGTATCTTCACGTCGAGCACGGTGGACAGGCCGCCCAGGCCCTGGGCGCCGATGCCCAGCGCGTTCACCTTCTCCATCAGCTCCAGCCGCAGTTCCTCGACCCGGGTGAGCTTTTCGCCACGCGCCGCCTTGTCGGCGACGATCTGGATGTTCACCGGCTCCATCAGCGATTCCTTGGCCAGCAGCATGGCCTTTTCCGGCGTGCCGCCGATGCCGATGCCCAGCATGCCCGGCGGGCACCAGCCGGCGCCCATGGTCGGCACCGTCTTCAGCACCCAGTCCACGATGGAATCGGACGGGTTCAGCATGACCATCTTGGACTTGTTTTCCGAGCCGCCGCCCTTGGCCGCGCAGATCACCTCGACGTGGTCACCCGGCACGATTTCGTAGTGAATGACCGCCGGCGTGTTGTCCTTCGAGTTCTTGCGGGCGCCGGCCGGGTCGAGCAGCACCGAGGCGCGCAGCGTGTTGTCCGGGTGCATGTAGGCGCGGCGCACGCCTTCGTTGACCATGTCGGTCACGCTCATCGTGGCGTCCCAGCGCACGTTCATGCCCACCTTCAGGAAGACCACGGCGATGCCCGTGTCCTGGCAGATCGGACGCTTGCCTTCGGCGCACATGCGCGAGTTGGTCAGGATCTGCGCGATCGCGTCCCGTGCCGCCGGCGACTGCTCCCGCTCGTAGGCCGCACCCAGCGCCTGGATGAAGTCGAGCGGGTGATAACAGGAGATGAACTGGAAGGCGTCGGCGATGGACTGGATGAAATCGTCCTGGCGGATGGGTTGGCTCATGGAAAGGTCCTCGGGTATTGAAGGGGGCCGCTCGTGGCGGCCCGGGCTGCGCTCAGTGGTGCGTCTTGTTGAGCACCAGCGTCTGCGTCATCAGCTTGTCGGTATAGGCCATGGCCATGGCCGACACGACGAACACCATGTGGATCACCACCTGCCACAGCACGACGCGGTCGTCGAGCTGGCCGGCATTGATGAAGGTCTTCAGCAGGTGGATGGCCGAAATGCCGATCAGGGCGGTGGCCAGCTTCACCTTCAGCACGCCGGCGTTGACGTGCGACAGCCATTCCGGCTGATCCGGATGGTCTTCCAGGTTCAGTCGGGACACGAAGGTTTCGTAGCCACCGACAATGACCATGATGAGCAGGTTGGCAATCATCACCACGTCGATCAGGCCCAGAACGATGAGCATGATGTCGGTTTCGGTCAGGTTGCCGATCTTGTGGACCAGGTGCGACAGCTCGACCATGAACAGATAAACGTACACCGCCTGGGCGACGATCAGTCCGAAGTAGAGCGGGGCTTGCAGCCAGCGACTGGCGAAGATGAGGCTTTTTAGAACACGTCCAAGATTAGTCATGCGCAGTCGAATATAAGACAAAAGACGGCGCCGATATTACCATCCGGTTCTTGCAGCTTCGGTCCGCGAGCGTAAGCGGTCTGTAAGCCGCAAAGGCTGTAATCGATGGAAGAAAAACGAGCGCGAAGTTCTGCGCCTGTCGGCGGCCCACAAGGCCGTACGTTGCACGGCGGTTTCCATCCGCCTGCTTGCAGATTTGAGATGACGGAGGAGGTTGTATGTCTGAAGCTACGGAAGTTCGCGTGTACCAGCCCTCGCAAGACATGGTGAGCAATGCCGCCGTGTCCGGCATGGATGCCTACAAGGCTCTGTGCGCCGAGGCGGAGCGCGACTATGAGGGGTACTGGGCTCGTCTGGCTCGCGAGCATGTGACTTGGCAGACGCCGTTCACGCGTACCCTGAATGAAGACAATCGCCCGTTCTTCAAGTGGTTCGAAGACGGCAAGCTGAACGTGTCCTACAACTGCCTGGACCGCAACATCGAAGCGGGTCTGGGCGACAAGACCGCGATCATCTTCGAAGCGGACGACGGCACCGTCACCCGCGTCAGCTACAGCGACCTGCTGGTCCGCGTCAGCCGCCTGGCCAACGCACTGCGTTCGAAGGGCGTCAAGAAGGGTGACCGCGTCGTCATCTACCTGCCGATGTCGATCGAAGGCATCGTCGCGATGCAGGCCTGCGCCCGCATCGGCGCCACCCACTCGGTGGTGTTCGGCGGTTTCTCCGCCCAGTCGCTGCGCGACCGTATCAGCGACGCCGGCGCGGTCATGCTGATCACCGCCGACGAACAGTGCCGTGGCGGCAAGAACATCCCGCTCAAGCCCATCGTCGATGAAGCCTTCGGCATGGGTGGCTGCGAATCGTGCAAGACGGTCATCGTCTACAAGCGCACCGGTGGCGCCTGCAATATGGTTGCCGGCCGCGACGTGTGGCTGCACGAGGCACTCGAAGGTCAGGCCGACACCTGCGAACCGGAATGGGTCGAGGCGGAACACCCGCTGTTCCTGCTCTACACCTCGGGTTCGACCGGCAAGCCGAAGGGCGTCCAGCATTCGTCCGGTGGCTATCTGCTGCACGCCATCCTGACGATGAAGTGGACCTTCGACATCAAGCCGTCCGATGTCTTCTGGTGTACCGCCGACATCGGCTGGGTCACCGGCCACACCTACATCACCTACGGCCCGCTGGCCTGCGGTTCTACCGAGATCGTGTTTGAAGGCGTGCCGACCTACCCGGACGCCGGCCGCTTCTGGAAGATGATCCAGGACCACAAGGTGACCGTGTTCTACACCGCGCCGACCGCCATCCGCTCGCTGATCAAGGCGGCCGATGCGAACGACGCCGTGCACCCGAAGAGCTACGACCTGTCGTCGCTGCGCATCCTCGGTTCGGTCGGCGAGCCGATCAACCCGGCGGCCTGGGAGTGGTACTACCAGAACGTCGGCGGCAGCCGTTGCCCCATCGTCGATACCTTCTGGCAGACCGAAACCGGCGGTCACATGATCACGCCGCTGCCGGGTGCCACGCCGATGGTGCCGGGTTCGTGCACGCTGCCCTTCCCGGGCATCCAGGCTGCCATCGTCGACGAAACCGGCAATGACGTGCCCTGGGGCCAGGGCGGCATCCTGGTGGTCAAGAAGCCGTGGCCGTCGATGATCCGCACCATCTACGGTGATCCGGACCGCTTCGTGAAGAGCTACTACCCGGCCGACTTCCAGGGGCGTTACTACCTGGCGGGCGACGGCGCGATCCGCGACGCGAAGACCGGCTACTTCACCATCACCGGCCGTATCGACGACGTGCTGAACGTGTCGGGTCACCGCATGGGCACGATGGAGATCGAGTCGGCGCTGGTGGCGCACCCGCTGGTGGCAGAAGCCGCTGTGGTGGGTCGTCCGGACGATCTGACCGGCGAGGCCATCTGCGCTTTCGTCGTGCTGAAGCGTTCGCGCCCGACCGGCGACGAAGCCAAGCAGATCGCCAACGAGCTGCGCAACTGGGTGGGCAAGGAGATCGGTCCGATTGCCAAGCCGAAGGACCTGCGTTTCGGTGACAACCTGCCGAAGACCCGCTCGGGCAAGATCATGCGCCGCCTGCTGCGCTCGATCGCCAAGGGCGAGCAGATCACGCAGGACACCTCGACGCTGGAAAACCCGGCCATCCTCGACCAGCTGGCGCAAACCCTCTGATTGGGGCCCGCGGCGCGTCTCCCGCGCCGCGGCTCTGCCCGTTCCGGTGGGGTGTCGATGAGTACCGCTGACACCACACCGACCTCCGGCCCGCCGCTCGGCGGGCCGGATCTCCATCTTCCCCTGCATCGCCTGATCCGCCGCGCAGCTGTCTGCGTGCCTGCGGATGCATCGCTACGCGAAGCGCTGACGCGCATGAACGACGAGCGTGTCGGTTCGGTGCTGGTGACCGAGGCCGGCCGCGCGGTCGGCATCCTGACGCTGCCGGACCTGCCGGGGCGCGTGCTGCTGCCCGGCCTGTCGCTTGACACCCCGGTGGCGCGGGTGATGAGCAGCCCGCTGCATGTGCTCGACGCCGATTGCAGCGGCGAAGACGCGGCGCGACTGATGGCCCGCCATGACGTACGCCACATCGCGGTGACCGATCACGACCAGCGGCTGCTCGGCGTGATCGCGCAGAACGACCTGTACGCGAGGCTGCGCAGCGACATCCGTTCGCTTGCCGGTCAAATTCATGCGGCGAGCGACCTGGACGCGCTGGCCGACGCCGCGCGCGCAGTGCGCCGTTTCGGCCTCGCTCAATTGCAGGGCGGCAGCTCGGCTGAGGCGTTGACGCTGCACCTGTCCGCGCTGAACGACGCACTGACCGCACGCGCCATCGACCTCGTGCGCGCCATGCACCCGGACGGCGCGGTGTTCGATCGCGTGCGCTGGTGCTGGCTGGCTTTCGGTTCGGAAGGGCGGATGGAACAGACCTTCTGCACCGATCAGGACAATGGACTGGTGTTCGAGGCGCCGCCCGGCCTGGCCGCCGACAGCGTGCGACCGGCTCTGCTGCGTGTTGCCGGCGACATCAACCGCGCGCTGGCGCAGCTCGGCTTTCCGCTGTGCGAGGGCGGGGTGATGGCCGGTCAGCCGCGCTGCTGTCTGTCGCTCGACGAATGGCGCCATGCCTTCGCCGGCTGGATCGCCGAACCCCAGCCGGAAGCGCTGCTAGCGGCTAACATCTTCTTCGATCTGCGGGCGTTGCACGGCGACGCCGCCCTGGCCGACACGCTGCTGACGGAGCAGGTGACACAGGCTGCTGTCGGCACCCGCTTCCTGCGTCTGATGGCACAGAACGCCTTGCGCGCACGCGTACCGCTGGGCCTGTTGGGGCGCCTGCGCGTCGACGACGTGCGCGACGCACCGCACACGCTGGATCTGAAGGCCGGCGGCGCGCGCATCTTCGCCGACTGCGCGCGGCTGCTGGCCCTGCGCGACGGCGTTACGGCGCGCTCGACCAGCGCGCGGCTGCGGGCGCTTGCGCGCAGGGGCGGGCTGGCCGGCGACGACGTCGAGGCGATGATTCGAGCGTTCTTCGTCATCCAGCAGCTGAGGCTGCAGCGCCAGGGCGAGGGCGAGCCGACACACGTTCAGACGACGGCGAACCGCATCGATCCGCGGCTGCTCAATGCGCTCGACCGGGTGGTGCTGAAGCAGGCGATGGTCCAGGCGCAGCGCCTGCTCGACCGCGTCCGCATCGACTGGCGGCTACCCTGAATGCATGCTGCACCGCCATATCGAGGCGGTGTAAGCGGGCAGTAAGATTGGACTGCATGATGTGCGTCACGTCATCGGTATTCGTGTCGCGGCAACAGGCCGGCGCACCTGCATGACGACGACAAGGCGTCGCGACGACTTCGCCGACATGACGCCACAGGAGGAGACCTGTATGCAGTTGTCAGAACGGCACCGCGAATACTGGCGCCGGAATCTTCGCATCACCGCGGTTCTGCTGGCGATATGGTTCCTGGTCACCTTCGTACCCATCTATTTCGCGCGCTCGCTGAACGAGATCACCTTCCTCGGCTGGCCGCTCGCCTTCTACATGGGGGCGCAGGGCGCGCTCATTGTCTATGTGATCATCATCGGCTACTACGCACGAGTGATGAACCGACTCGATCGTGAGTACGGCGTGAGCGAGGACCGCTGACCATGCCTCACACGCAGGCCACCTTCAATCAGCAGTTGAAGAAGATGTACAGCTGGTACGCCGGCGGCTTCTTCATCTTCGTCGCCTTCCTGGCGGTCGCCGAACAGCTGGGCATGTCGTCGCAGTGGATCGGCTACATCTTCATGTTCTCGACCATCGCACTGTACGCCGGCATCGGCGTCATGAGCCGCACCGCCGACGTGGCCGAGTACTACGTCGCCGGCCGCCGGGTACCGGCGCTGTTCAACGGCATGGCGACCGGCGCCGACTGGATGTCCGCCGCGTCCTTCATCGGCATGGCGGGCACGCTGTATTTCAGCGGCTACCAGGGCCTGGCCTTCGTGATGGGCTGGACCGGCGGCTACTGTCTGGTCGCGCTCTTCCTCGCTCCCTATCTGCGCAAGTTCGGCGAATTCACGATTCCCGATTTCCTCGGCGCCCGCTACGGCGGCAACCTGGCGCGCCTGATCGGCGTCGTCGCCGCCATCCTCGCGTCCTTCACCTACGTCGTCGCGCAGATCTACGGTGTCGGGCTGATCACCAGCCGCTTCGTCGGCCTGGAATTCGAGGTCGGCGTATTCGTCGGTCTCGCCGGCATCCTGGTGTGTTCCTTCCTCGGCGGCATGCGTGCGGTGACGTGGACCCAGGTCGCGCAGTACATCATCCTCATCGTCGCCTACCTGATTCCAGTGGTCATCCTGTCGACCAAGGTGACCGGTGTGCCGGTGCCGCAGGCGATGTACGGTCAGGTTCTGCAGAAATTGACGGCCAAGGAGACCGAACTGTTCGCGGCGCCGAAGGAGGTCGAGGTCAATGCGTTGTACAAGGCCAGGGCCGACGATTTCGACAGGAAGATCCAGGGCCTGCCCGGCTCCCTCGACGCCGAGCGCGCGCAGCTGACGGCAAAGCTCGACCAACTGAAGTCGGCCAACGCGCCGGCCAAGCAGATCGCCGCCGCTGAAATGGCCCTGCGCAACATTCCCAAGACCGAGGCCGAAGCGCGGCGCAAGTGGGGCGAGGCGCGCAAGCTGGCCGAGGCAAAGGCGAAGCCGCCGCTTGCGCATACCGAAGCGCACGCCGGCAAGGACGAAGCGGAGTCCGACAACAAGCGCCTGAACTTCATCGCGCTGGTGATCTGCCTGATGATAGGCACCGCCTCGCTGCCGCACATCCTGATGCGCTACTACACGACGCCCAGCGTCAAGGAAGCGCGCGAATCGGTGTTCTGGTCGCTGTTCTTCATCTTCCTGCTCTACTTCACGGCGCCCGCCTACGCGGTGTTCGCCAAGTGGGAGGTGTACAACAACCTCGTCGGCTCGACCATTTCCACCCTGCCGGGCTGGGTCGCTTCATGGGGCAAGGTCGGGCTGGTGAAGATCGACGACATCAACGCCGACGGCATCCTGCAACTGGCCGAACTGACGTTGAACACCGACGTGATCGTACTGGCGACACCGGAGATCGCTGGCTTGCCCTATGTGATCTCCGGACTGGTCGCTGCCGGCGGTCTGGCGGCTGCGCTGTCCACTGCCGACGGTCTGCTGCTGACCATTGCCAACGCGATGTCGCACGACGTCTATTACAAGGTGATCGATCCGAACGCCTCGACCCAGCGTCGGCTGGTCATTTCCAAGACGCTGTTGCTGGTGGTCGCGCTGATCGCCGCCTACACCGCATCGCTGAAGCCCGACAACATCCTCTTCATGGTGGGGCTGGCGTTCTCGATCGCCGCGTCGGCCTTCTTTCCGGCGCTGGTGTGCGGCGTGTTCTGGAAGCGGGCCAATATGGCGGGTGCGGTCGCCGGCATGGTGGCCGGGCTCGGCATGTGCCTCTATTATGCGGCCATCACCCATCCCTTCTTCGGCGGCGACATCGGCAACGCCTGGTTCGGCATCGAATCGATTTCATGCGGCTTCTTCGGCATTCCGACCGGCTTTGTCGTGCTCATCGTCGTCAGCCTGCTGACGCCGACTCCCGACGCCGAAACGCAGGATCTGGTCGAACATGTCCGTTACCCCAATCTCGGCAACACGGCGCGCAGTGCGCCGACCGGCGGAGGCGTAGATTACTGAAGGCACGACCCCGCCTATCCCTAGACCGACCGCGCAACCCGCGCGAAAGCCGGCACCTGTAAGGCAAGAGGCCCGCCAAAAGCGGGCCTTCTGCTTTCCGGCCCGCAGCATTTGCGGCGCGCTCGGGCGCGAACAAGCGGCAGGGTTTCTGATATAGTCTCGCGTCTTCGCGGAGAGGTGGATGAGTGGTTTAAGTCGCACGCCTGGAAAGCGTGTTTAGGTGAAAACCTAACGCGGGTTCGAATCCCGCCCTCTCCGCCACTGAAAAATCCTTTTGAATCAAGCGCCTGGTTGTTCTTCCAGGCGCTTTTTTCGTTCACGGCCTCCGATTCCGGAGGCTTGCGTCGAGCGCAAACGCCGCCTTGACGGGTCCAGCGCGAATTCGCGCGCGCGTCTGGCCGGTTGTTGCTGACGCCTCCGTTGCCATCGCACATGCCGACGTCACCTGCTCGAGGTATTGCTCACCGTTAACGCAGGCGTGTTTCCCGGGCACGTCGGGAGACGCCGGTCCACCATGACAGACGGTTTCTCATGGTGGTTGATATGACACGACATGGTTTCAGTCAGCCACCCGGCTGTGCACCCCGGGTGGCCTCTCCGCGTGTGGCATCGGCTTCGCCACGCCCGTCGGCCGTGTCGGCGAGGTTGCGCCATCGTCATGTGGTGTCCGCACGCTGCCGCCTCGGGTGAGGGGGGCGCCGGTCGTCGTCGGTCGCCGCACACCGCCCGGTTCCGGGCGTGCTTCTTGCACTGTCTTCGCCGATCAACCATGAGGCGTGTCCGGGCCTTGGCCAGCCATTTCGTCGGTGAAGCGCATTCCCTGAAAAGATTGCAGCTGCGTTACGCAGCGTTCTATCTCGGTCTGCTGCTGTTCTCCGGCGCGATGGGGTGGGGCGGGCTGCAGCTGTGGCAGGACGCCGCCGGCGAACGCGACCGGCTTGCCGGAATGAGCGCGGAGGTACTGGAGATGCGCGGCAGCCTCTACCGTCAGATCAAGGAGGTGTTCGACCACGCCTTCCTGGCCGACGTTGGCGCGGCGATCGAGTTCGCACATTACGCCGACGACATCGATCGCCACTTCGACCTCGTCTATCGGCAGGTGCGACAGCCCAAGGAGCGGACAGTCGTCGATGCGCTGCGTCTGGCCTATGAAGGCGTTCGCGGCTATGGCGACGTGCTGCTGCGGGCGTCGCCCGACGCGGCGCGTGCCGAAAGCAGCCGGCTCGACCTGCAACTTGAGCGCGGCGCATTCCACGATTTCGAACTGCGGCTCGGCGAGTTCGAAAGCCAGCTGCAGCAACAGCGTCGCGCGGTCGATCGCCGGCTCGGCGTGCTGCAAGCCGTGGTGCCCTGGCTGCTCGCCTTGCCGCTGTTGCTGGCCACCGTCATCTTCATCGTGTTCCGGCGCTATCTGCGCAGCGCCGTGGCCGAGCCGCTTGCCGCCATCATGGACGCCACCCGCAACATCAGTCGCGGACAGCTGCAGCACCGCGTACCGGAGCGCGGTGCGGCCGAACTGGTCAGGCTGTCGCACGCGATCAATTCGATGGCGGCCGATCTGGCGGCCAGCCGCGAAGCGCTGCTGTGTGCCGAGAAGCAGGCCACGCTGAGCGCGCTGGTGCCGGTGGTGGCGCACAACATCCGCAATCCGCTGGCCAGCATACGCGCCACCGCTCAGGTGATCGACGACGCCGCGCTGCCGGCCGACGTAAGGGAAGGGCTGGCAGGCATCATCGCCGCCGCCGACCGCCTGGATAGGTGGACCTATTCACTGCTGTCCTACCTGCATCCGTTGCAGCCGCAGCGCGTGCCGCTGCAGGTGACGGCGCTGTTCGACACCGTCGCCCAGCTGGCGCGCGACCGCATGGAGGCACGGGGTATCCGGCTGCGGCGCATCGGCTGGGGCGAGGGCGGCATGGTCGAGCTGGACGCCCAGCTGATGGAACAGGCGCTGCTCGGCCTGCTGATCAATGCCATCGAGGCGTCGTCGCCGGGTGGCGAAATCGTGCTGCGGCACGCCAGCGTCGGCGGCCAGGTGTCGCTGTCGGTACGCGACCACGGCAGCGGCATGAACGGCAGTCCAGCGCTGCGCGGACTGCGGCCGGTTGCCACCACCAAGTTGCAGGGCAGTGGCCTGGGCATTCCGTTCGCCGCCAAGGTGTGCGACGTGCATGGCGGCCGCCTCGAATTCATCCATCACGACCCCGGCACCGAAGCGGTCATGGTGCTGCCATCGAAGGAAGCGCATGTTGTCGAACCCTGGAATGATTGACGTCGACGAAACCTTGCCGTCGGCGCCGCCCACGGCGGCCCGCCTGCTGCTGGTCGAGGACGAGGCGCTGTTCGCGCGCGCGGTGACGCGCCGGCTGGGCAGCGCCGGCTATGCCTGCCAGCACGCGACGACGCTGCTGCAGGCGCGCGAGGCGCTGGGCGGCTTTGCGCCCGACGTGGTACTGCTCGACCTGCGTCTGCCGGACGGCCACGGCCTCGACCTGCTGGCCGAACTGAATGCCGACAATCGTGCTGCGCCGGTGGTCGTGCTGACCGCCTACGGCGAAGTCGAGGACGCGGTCAGGGCGATGAAGCTGGGGGCGGCCGACTACCTGAAGAAGCCGGTCGATCTGGAAGAACTGCAACTGGTGGTCGAGCGCGTGCTGCGCACTGCCGGCCTCAGGCAGAAGGTGGATTACTCGCGCAGCCGCGAGAGCCATCACAGCCAGGTCAGCGAGAACGCGCTGCTGCTCGGCGACAGCCCGGCCATGCGGGCGGCACGCGAACAGGTGGTCGCGCTGGCCGGCCTGACCGGCAGCAGCCTCGCGCCGCCGCCCACCGTGCTCATCGTCGGCGAAACCGGTACCGGCAAGGACGTTGCAGCGCGCCTGCTGCATCGCGCCGGGCCGCTGCAGGACCGACCCTTCGTGCAGATCGACTGCGCCTCCCTGCCACGCGAACTGATCGAAGCGGAATTGTTCGGCCACGAGAAGGGGGCCTACACCGGTGCCCAGGGCGCGCGCGCCGGGCTGCTCGAAGCGGCCGAGGGCGGCACGGCCTTCCTCGACGAAATCGGCGAATTGCCGCTCGACATGCAGGCCAAGCTGCTCAACGTGATCGAGCGACGCGTCGTGCGGCGCGTCGGTTCGGTGCGCGAGCGGCCGATTGCCGCGCGCTTCGTCGCCGGCACCAATCGCGACCTGCCGGCGATGATCGCCGCCGGGCAGTTCCGCGCCGACCTCTACTATCGGCTCAATGTGGTTACGCTGACCATGCCGCCGCTGCGCGAGCGCGGCAACGACGTGACGCTGCTGGCCCGCCACTTCGCGGCGCAGACGGCGCGCCGCTATGCACTCGACGAACCCGGCTTCGACCCGGTCGCGCTGTCGGCGCTGCAGCGCTATCACTGGCCGGGCAATGTGCGCGAACTGAAGCACCTGATCGAGCGTGCCGTGCTGCTGTGCCAGGGGCGGGATATCGGTGCGGCCGACCTCGGCCTGCCGTCGGCGACCATCGCCAGTGCCGACGCCGCTGCGGTGCCGTTCGCGTCGATGACGCTGGACGAGGCCGAGCGCTGGCTGATCGAACGCACGCTCGACCGCGTGCGCGGCAATGTGTCGGAGGCCGCGCGCAGGCTCGGCGTGAGCCGCATGACCTTGCGCTATCGCATTGAAAAACACGGCTTGCGCGGCGCGGTCGAGGACTGAACGGCGCCGGCCGCAGGCCCGGAAATGAAAAGGGCTCCGCCCTGGCGGAGCCCTTCGTTACGCGACGGCGCGATCAGCTGCGCATCTTCTTCCGCGCCTGCAGGCCGATCAGGCCGAGACCGGCAGCCAGCATGGCCCAGGTCTGCGGTTCCGGCACCGGCGGCGTATTCGGCATTTCGGTGAAGCCGGTGACGTCCCAGCCGATGTCGTCGAGGATGGCGTAGTCCAGTTCCGTCATATGGCGTCGCTCGCCCATGGACAGCCCCCAGGCCAGCAGCGCCAGCTGCATGCTGCCGTCGTCCAGCTCGCCCTGGATATTCGCCTGGAGGCGGGTGCTGGCGGAGAAGACCTTCTCCAGCGGCACGGCCTGCAGAACGCCACGACTGTTGCGCACGTCGTATTCGGCCTTCGCCTTTGCACCGTTGAAATTGCCGATCCCGCTGATCAGCGACAGCCAGCCGGTGTCGATGCCGTCGTCGGTGGCACCCAGGATGCTGACCAGTCCTTTCAGTGTCACCGTGTAGAGATCCCATTGCCCGGCGAAGGATTCGGTCGTGTTGACGTCGGTGTCGGCGTACCAGTTCACATTGCTGCTGTAGTTCAGCGTGCCGCCCCAGGTGCCGGATTCGCTGTCCGGCCAGCCCGTCTGGCCGCGCGAGAAGGCGGCGTTGCCATAGGCCATGTCGGTGGTCGTGGGGGTGAGGCCCATCTGACCCGACGTGGCCGACACGGGAATCCTCTCTTCATAGTTCAGGCCGCCGTTGCTGTTGCTGCCGACGTAGATGCGGAGCTCCTTCGCGGCGATGTTGGCGTTCGTGACCTGCTGTCCGACGTTCGAGCTACCGAGGGGGCCCAGATTAAGTACGACGCCATTGCCACCCGGGGTCGAGGTGATGGCTGTCAGGTCGTCGAACACCCGCGTCTCGAAGGCCTGTGCGGCCTGCTCCAGCGTTGCCCTGCGGTCGGCGGTGAAGAAGCCGCTGCTGTCGTAGCTGTAGTCGAACACGATGTTCACGTAGGCGTGGGCGCTGCCGAAGGTCGATCCGAGCGCGAGCGCAAGGGCCAGTCTGCGGAAGTTGTTCAAGGTCTGTCCTCCTGATTGTTGGATACGTGTGCCGCGCAAGGGGGGCTGCGCGCAGTCATGACTTCATGCGGCACAACGCAAATTCCGTTCCTTCCGCGGGAGCGAATCACCGTTGCGCCGCGCGACGCGGCCCGGCGCGCAGTGGCCGAATGCTCCGCTCGTATGGAGCCTTGTCGGCGGTGGTTGATGTCATGCAGGGTGGTTGATCACAACCACCTGTGCTGACCGTCGCGCACTCAGCGCCGGTGTTGTCGCGCGCGGGCGATCAGCAGCGGCAGGGTGCCCAGCCAGAGCAGGGCGGGCGCTGGTTCGGGCACCGGGCTGGCGCTCCAGAGGGCGCTCTGGCCGGAGGTCGCCATCGTGCTGTCCAGCCATGCGCGATAGGCACCGGGCTGCACGAAATAGGAATGCTGCCCGTCGCTGGCCGAGGCGATGCCGATCAGCAGGCCAGCGCTGTCTTCGGCCCGGCCGGCGAACAGCGACCCGCCGCTGTCGCCGCCCTGCAGCAGCGCATTGCCGTTGGAGGCGGGGCCGACTGCGATGTACCAGACGGTCAATTGCGCGCCGTTGTCGCCACCCGCGGTGTCGAAAGCGTCGACCAGCGTCGTGTAGGCCAGGCTCCTTTGTCCTCCATTGGCCGCGACCGCGGCGGTCGCCTCGGTGCCGGTCCTTGCCGAAGCTGAGTCGATCACCGTTGCATTGAGTGTCGGGAAGAGCGGCGCGTCGAGTGGTGTGGCGAGATGGAGCAGGGCGATGTCATGGCTCGGGAAGGCGGCGCCGGGCGCGACGTAGGCGGCGTCGATGGCGGCGCTGCCGTAGGCTGACTGGAAGGTGGTGCCGCTGCGCGCGACATGGGCCGCGGTCAGCACCCAGTTCGGTGCGATCAGGATGCCGTCCAGGCCGTTGCTGCCGACCGTGCCGAGGTGGCCGAAGGCAGTCGTCGGGCTGCCGCCGCTTAGGGCGTGCGAAGGTGCCGCCAGCAACAGGGCGGCGGAGAGTGCGAGTGCGTGCAGCAGGGATCGGTGCATCGTGGCCTCGGGTTGAGCGTGCGAAGGGCGTGTGGCTGCAAAGCAAAAAACCGGCCGCCGCCGCGGCTGGCGCGGCGACCGGACGTTGCGCTCAGCGCATGCGACGGCGTGCAGCGAAGCCGAGGACGCCGAGGCCGGCCAGGAACATCGCGTACTCGGACGGCTCCGGCACCGGGGCCAGTGTCGACGCCGCGAGGCGGGCACTGGCATAGGTCGGCACATAGCCCGTCACATAGATCGAGTACTGGGTCTGGTCCTCTTCACCGCCCTCCCACAGGCGGATGGCTTCTTCGGCCGTCGTCCAGCCGTTGGCGCCGGTGATCTTGACCCAGTACCAAGCCGAGGTGCCCGGGCTGCTGCCGTCCGGGTCGTCCACGTTCACGTCGGTCTCGAAGCGCACCCAGTCGGCGTCGTAGGTACCGATGCCGGGCTCGTTCATGCCTTCGGCCGAGCGGCCGATCGAGCGCGCGTATTCGTCGGTGACCGGCCCGGTGATATCGACCTTGGAATAGCCGCCCTGCACGCTGGCAGCCCCCGCGAAGCCGCTGCGGAAGGCGTCGTTCACCTCGAAGGCGAGACCGGTCGAATCCCAGACGTTGGCATTCATGTCCAGCCGCATACCGAAGATGTAGGTGCCGGCGCCGTTGCCATAAACACGATCAGACAGGCTGCCCACCGTTGTCGTGCCGGCGGTCAGCGTGCGCGTGGTGCTGGTGAGCAGACTGAAGCCGGAGGTCGCGGTGGACACCGAGCCAGCACCGCAGGCGACGCTGGTCGAGTTGCCGGTGCCGCTGTCGCCGCACACCTGCATGATGGTGCCGGTCGATGGCAGCGATACGAAGGCGGCGTGCGAGGGGGCGGCGACGCCGGCCAGGGCGAGTGCGCCGGCGGCGCAGATCAGGCGATGTTTCATGGTGCTCTCCTTGAGTGGACAGGCTGTTGAAACGGGAACCGGATGGCCCCGATACGCTGATTTCCGTTATGACGGAGGCCGACGGCAATGCCGTCGGCCGTGAGCTCCGCTCAGTGGGTCGGCACGAAGCCGCTGAACCACAGCGAGGTCTGCTCCTGGCCCTCGCTTTCGCCTGCGTTCCACAGGCGGATCGCGTTGGCGCTCAGCTGGTAACCGCTGGCGGTGGTGCGGACGTAGTACCAGGCGGTGCGCACCTTGCCGGGCGAGCCGGTATCGAGGGTTTCATCCTCGTCCTCGCCGCCGGCGACCTCTTCCTCATCGTCGTCGTCATCGCCGCCGCCTTCTTCCGGTATCTGGACGAAGAGCGGCGAGAAGAAGTCGACCACGCCGAGGTCAAAGGTCTTTTCGCCTTCGTTCAGGCCGACGCTGGTGCGACCGACCTGGTCGATCGCCTGGTCGCTGACCCGGGCGTTGCGCCAGCCGGCCGCCAGCGAGGCGCTGCCGGAGAAGCCGTAGCGGAAGATGTCATCGACTTCGAACGGGTAGCCGGTGCCCCAGTCGCTGTCGTTCAGGATGACGCGGGTGGCGAACACGTAGGTGTTGGAAAAGGGCTTCTTCCACACCCGGTCGAGCACCTTGCCCACCGTCACCGCGTTCACGACGATGTTGGTGCGCCGAGCGTTCAGCAGCAGATAGCCGCCGGGGTTGGAGCCGGGCCATGCGCTGGTGCGGCAGGTGGGCGTCGGGTTGCACGAGGTCATGACCAGTGCGCCGGACATGTTCAGCGTGACGAAATCGGCCATCGCCGGTGCGGACAGCGCACCGCAGGCGACCAGCAGTGCACCGGACAGCAAGGTTCTTCGCATCGTTATTCCTCCTGACGAGACATGGGCCGGCGGCGCGATCTGCCCGCCGGATCGGTGTCCGCTGCCTGCCGGAACCGCGACCGGCTCCGCCCTTCCCGTTGGCATGGACTTATGCAGACTAGGAGGTGAAACGCGATTCCTTCAGGGATATATGCCCCCAAGTGCTTGGGATGTTTTCACTTTGAAAAATATTGCAAAACAATGACTTGTATATGATCTTGTACGGGCGTGCAAAGCCCTCCCCGGTATGCAGGGATGCTGCCCGTGTGACCTCGTCACGCGCGAAAGGAGTGGCCCTAGAGGTCCAGTCGATAGCTCATGCCCAGCCACACGGCGCGCGGTGCGCCCGGTGCGACCATGGTGGTGTTCAGCCAGTCGGCCGAGTTGTAGTTCCAGCCGCTTTCACCGATGGCGCCGTTCACGCTGGGCGCGAAGGGCGTGACGCCCAGGCGGCCGGCGGTGAAGTAGTCCTTGTCGAGCAGGTTGTTGATCTGCAGCAGCGCCGTCCATCGACGATCGATCCTGTAGGTGGTCGTCAGGTTGAAGATGGCGTAGCCCGGCAGCCTGCCGCCGTAGCGGAAGGCGCGCCCGGGCGGCGTGCTGCTCTGGTTGATGACGGTGCATGCGGGGTTGCCGCAATAGAACGAGCCCGTTTCCTTGTCGGTGCCGCCGGTGGTGTGGTCGTTGTTCTCGTTGCCACGCAGGAAGGATGGCGAGTGCGCGACCATGCCCAGCTTGAAATGCAGCTTTTCGGTCGCCTGGTAGCCCAGGGTGAGGTTCATGTTGTGCTTCGACACGCCGGGCAGCGTGTCGCCCGGTTCGACGTGGATCATCCGGTAGGTCCCGTAGCCGCTGTTCAGCGATGCCCCGGGGCTGGGTATGGTGGCGTTGGGCCGTGAGTTCTGGTTGAAGTCCGCGCTGCTGTTGTGCGGGCTGTTCATGTAGAAGTCGGATTCGAAGGTCGCTTCGGTGTAGGCGTAATTGACGCGGAAGTCGAACTTGTCGAGCTTGCCATTCACGCCCATTTCGAGACCCTGGCGGCGGGTGTTGCCTATGGTGTCGAAGTAGCTGCGGCTGGGCGACACGCCGATCATGTAGATGTCGTTGCTCAGATCGGTGCGGAAGGCGGTGATGTTCCAGCCTATGCCATTGTCCAGCGTGCCGCGGGCGCCGATCTCGTAGGAGTGCGAACGGATCTGCGGCAGGAAGGGGTCGCCCGACATCGTGTTCGGCAGATGGCAGACCGGCGCCACGGTGGCCGCCGGTATTTCGAAGCCACCGCGGATCACCGTCGAGCGGTCGATGGCGCAGCCGAGTTCGATCACCGACGGCACGCGTGCCCCGCGGCTGTAGTTGGCGAACAGGTTCACGTTCTCGCTCGGCAGCCAGCTCACACCGGCGGACGGGTTGAACGAGCGATAGATGTGCTTCTCCCGCTTTTCCGCGCGGGCCACGTCGGCCGGGTCGTAGGAAATCCACTCCGGGAAGTAGTGACACTCGTCCGGGTAGTTGCCCCAGCACAGGATGGAGCTCTGTGCTGGCGGCGCGTTGTTCAGCTCGGTCAGTTCTCCGGTCGATGAACGGCCGCGCAGCCAGTTGTTCACCTTGGTCACGTTGTAGCGGGCGGCGAACGACAGATGCAGGTCGTCGCGCGGCGTCCATGTTTCGCTCAGGTAGAAACTGCGCGTTTTCGAACTGCCGCCGAAGTCGTTCACCTCGACCTCGTTGTGCGCGGCGTAAAAGCGCGGATCGATCTGACCCGGCCCGTAGCCGACACTGCCGTAGTAGAAGTGGCGGTCGGCGTCGAGCAGGCCGAGGCGCTGGCTGCTGTAGTAGGTGGTGTCGCTGCGGTCGAGCGATGCGCCCACCATGAATTTGTGGCGCTCGAAGTTCCAGTTCAGCTGCAGCGACATGCCCTGGCCGGCCTGGTCCAGCGCGGTGCGCGTACCGCGTGCGATGGGCGTGCCGTTCACCACGCCCGGCTCCGTGGTGCCGCTTGCACCGTTGGCGCCATTGCGCACCTGCCCGAAATTGGAATTGACGGGTGCGGCGTCACACGGCGCGTTCAGCGGAATGTTGTTGTCGGCGAAATAGTCCTCGTCCAGGTCGGCATAGGCGCAGTAGCGGTTGTATTGCGCGGTCACCGAGCGGCGGTCGTCCAGTTCCTCGAAACCTTCCTCGTCGATGTCGCCGTTGAAGCCCGAGCGCTCGCTGTTACGCCGGTAGCTCATCGCGGTGACGTTGAAGCTCTCCGACACCTCGAACATGGCCGACCACTGGTACTGGTTCAGTTCGTTCTTCGTTTCGTCGGGCGAACTGAAAACCGATTCAGGCCGGCGCTGGTAGTCCTCCAGCGGGATGAGGCCGTTGCCGACGAGGTCGGTGTCGACCTTGAGCATCGAGAAACCCAGCAGCAGGCGGTCGATGGCGATTTCGTTCTTGACGAAGAGCTGGCGCAGCGCGCTCGGCGAGTTGTCGCGCCAGCCGTCCTCGGCGAAGCCGTGCAGCGCGACGAAGCCGGCGACCGGCCCCTTGCTGCCACCGGCCGACAGCTGCACCTGGTTGCGCCCCCACGAGCCGCCGAGATACTTCGCCTCGACGCCGGGGTCGGTGAAGCCGCTCTTGGTGCGCATCGACAGCGCGCCGCCCAGCGTGTTGAGACCGAACAGCGGATTCGAGCCCGGGAACACGTCGAAGCGCGACAGTGCGTTCATCGGGATCATGTCCCAGTTCACGACGTCGCCGAAGGGCTCATTCATGCGGATGCCGTCGAGGAAGACCGACAGCCCCTGCGGCGTGCCAACCTGCGGGCCGGCGGTGAAGCCGCGGAACTGCACGTCGACCTGGAAGGGGTTGCCCTGGTAGTCGTTGACGGTGACCGACTGCATCTGCGAATTCATCAGATCGGTCAGCGACAGGCTGTTGCTGTCGCGGATGTCCTTTGCCGTGATGCTCTGGACATTGGACGGGATTTCCTCCCGCGTCAGTCCGAGGCCGGGCATCGGGCCGATGTCCTGCGGCCGCCGTTCGCGGATCAGGATGGGGTCGAGGATGATGGCATCCGCCCCGGGCTCGGCCTCGGCGGCCGGAGCCGGCGGTCCTGCGACCTCGTCGGGGGCGTTGGTCGGCGCCTGTGCCTGAGCGGCGTCGATGCAGAGCGCGGCCAGGCAGTACGCCGCGATACGCAGATTGAATTGCAACGGCTCCTCCTCCTGGCAGGCGCGGTGACCTGCTGCGAACGCCCTCGCCAGCCGGCGGGACGTTTTCCTTGTGTGCAGCCCGGCAGCGTCCGCGTGCGGATGGGACTGCCGGGGCTGGAGGCCAGAAGCAAGGGCGGGGCCAGACGCGCGGGCGACCGGGCCCGGCCGCCGCACGCGTGCCGGAGGTCGTATCCGATGCTGATCGTGGTGGTTGATATGCACCAGGGTGGTTGTTTGCCTTCGTCATGGCCGGCGACGCATCGGGCATGTCGCACCGGGTGAGGGGGAAGGCATCGCGGGCATGCGGGGAGCGCGGCGCGAAGTGATCGACGTTACGGCGGCCGGCACGCTTCCTGCAGAAGGGCAGACCACGGCGGCTGCATCGCCGCACAACATTCACAGACAGGAGGATGGACATGCGACCCGTATTCAAGGCGCTGGCCGGTGTGCTGGCGTCGATGACGCTGGCTGGTGGCGCGCAGGCCAATATCGAATTCGTGTTCGACTACAGCCGTGACGGCAACGGCGTCATGACGAACGAAATGAAGGCGCTGCTCGAACAGGCGGCCGGCACGATCGAGGCGAGCATTTCCGACCAGCTGAGCGCGATTGCGCCGCAGGGCGACTTCGCGCCCAGCATCTTCTTCACGCCGCCGGACACCGGTACCTCGTCGCCGGCGATCAACACCATCGGCGCCAACCAGATCTATGTGTACGTCGGTGGTCGATCGGCGCTCGGCGCGCCGCATCTGGCGCTCAGCGGCGCCGTGCGCAACGCGACGCGGCCGGCTTCGGTGCCGGCGAACGACCCCGCCTTCCTCGCTTACCGCGACGAACTGCGCAGCCGCGGCCAACCTGGCGCCATCGCCTCGACGCCGACCGACTATTCACCCTGGGGCGGCTCGCTCGCCTTCGACAGCGAAGCCAGCTTCTACGTCGACGACGACATCTCGACGCTGGAGTCCTTCGAGGGCCAGTACGACTTCTACACCGTCGCGCTGCGCGGTCTGCTCGGCATCCTGGGGTACGGCGTCGGCGGTGCGGGCACCCCGGTGGCGTCCTACCACGCCAATGTCGACAGCGAGAACCTCACCTTCGTCGGCGCCAACGCACTGGCCGAGTACGGCGAGGGCGTGCCGGTGTACTACCGTTACGATGAGGAAAACGATCAGGAAATCATCGACGAGCGCTTCCTCGACGACAGCGTGGTCAGCACCGTCAATGGCGTGGCGCAGACCGCGTTGATGACGCAGACGCTGAATACCGGCGAGCGCCGTGCGCTCACCGCGCTCGATTACGCCATCCTGCGCGACATCGGCTGGCAGGCTGCGCCGGTTCCGGAACCGGCTGAGTACGCGATGTTCCTCGCCGGGCTGGGTGTGCTGGCGGCGGTGGCGCGTCGGCGCAGGGCCTGAGACGCCCGCCGGAATGAAAATGGCCTGCTCGCGCAGGCCATTTTTTTGTCCGCAAGCGGCATTCGCTTACTGCAGCGAGCGGTAGTTGTGCATCACCTGCGGCACGTAGCGTTGGGTTTCGGCGTAGGGCGGAATGCGCCCGCCGTACTTCTGCACCGCGCCCTCGCCAGCGTTGTAGGCGGCCAGCGCCAGTTCGAGCTGGCCGTCGAAGCGGGCCAGCAGGTCGCGCAGGTAGAGCGCGCCGCCCAGCACGTTCTGGTCGGGATCGAAGCGGTCGGCCACGCCATAACGGCGGGCGGTTGCCGGCATCAGCTGCATCAGGCCGGCCGCGCCCTTGGGCGACACCGCCCGCGGGTTGTAGGCCGATTCGGCACGGATGACCGCGTGCAGCAGACTGGCGTCGACGCCGGCCGCACGTGCTGCGCGTTCAATTCGTGGCGCGTGCTGCCGGGCCGACGGATGCTCGGCGCGCGCCGCCACCGGCGCGGCTGCAGCGTCGCGCTCGCTGCGCAGCAGCAGCTCGAAGCCTTCACCGCCCGGCGCGTCGGTCAGCACCAGCGCGCCGTCGGTGTCCTCCTTCACATAGACGTCGGCCTGCGCTACAGCGGCCCACAGCAGCGCGAGCAGCAGGAAAACGGAGCGGGCGGTCGTTGAAGTCATCTGCAGGAAATACGCGGGCGATAAAGTTGCGGGTATTGCAAGCATGCTGCGGAATGTTTTCAGCGATATTGAAATAAAGCGGAAAGCATCGGCCCTGTTTGCTTGATGCGGTCGATGCACGGCGACTAGACTCGGTACGATCATGACACGTCACATTACGGCTATGAACCGGATTTCTCAACGCGGCTTTACCCTGCTCGAACTGCTGGTGGTGATGGTCATCATCGGCCTGCTGGCCGGATACGTCGGCCCGCGCTTCTTCAGCCAGATCGGCAAGTCCGAGGTCAAGGCGGCGCGCGCGCAGATCGACGCGCTGGAAAAGGCGCTTGACCAGTTCCGCCTGGACAACGGGCGCTACCCGACCACCGAAGAGGGCCTGAAGGCACTGGTCGAGCGTCCATCGACGACCAGCAAGTGGTCGGGCCCCTATCTGAAGAAAGCCGTTCCGCTCGATCCCTGGGAGCGCCCCTATATATATAAGGCACCTGGCGAACACGGCGAGTACGACCTGAGTTCGCTCGGCAAGGACGGCCAGGCAGGCGGCACCGAAGAAGCCGCCGACATCACGAACTGGTGACATGCTTTTCCGCATCCGCGCACTCGACGTCACCAATCGCATCACGCAGCTGCAGGTCGAAGCGTCCGACGAAGCGTCGGCACGCGCACAGGTTCAGGCCGACGGCCTGACCGTGCTGTCGGCGGCGCGTGCGCACACGCTGTCGTTCAACCGGCAGCGCTTTCCGGTGCTGCTGTTCTGTCAGGAGCTGCTGGCGCTGCTGCGCTCCGGCCTGTCGCTGGTCGAAGGTCTTGAGGTGATGGCCGAGAAGGAGGGACGCACGCTGTCGCGCACCGTGCTGAGCGCGCTGATCGAAGCGCTGCGCCAGGGCAAGACGCTGTCGATGGCGATGTCCGCCCAGACCGCCATCTTTCCCGACCTGCTGGTGGCGATGATCCGTGCGTCCGAGCGCACCAGCGACCTCGATCAGGCGCTCGAACGCTATGTCGCCTACAGCGAACAGCTCGACAGCCTGCGCGGCAAGCTGGTCGCGGCAGCCACCTATCCGGTCATCCTGCTGGTGGTGGGCATGCTGGTGGTGCTCTTCCTGCTGGTGTTCGTGGTGCCGGAGTTCTCCAAAGTGTATGAAGATATTTCCACCGAACTGCCGCTGGCGTCGCAGTGGCTGCTCGCGTGGGGCCATTTCGTCAAGGCGAATTCGGCGTCGTTGGGGTTGGGCCTGCTCGTGGTGGTGATCGGCATCGCCTGGACGGTGCGTCAGCCGGCCTTCCGTCAGGGGCTGATGGCGCAGTTCGAGCGGGTGCCCGGCATCGGCAGCCGGATGCGGGTTTTCCGCCTTGCGCGCTTCTTCCGCACGGTGGGCATGCTGCTGCGCGGCGGCATTCCGGTCGTGCAGTCGCTCGAACTGGTGCGCGAACTGCTGCCGCTGCCGATGCAGCAGAGCCTGACGCGCGCGCTGCTGTCGATACGCGAGGGGCGTGCTGCGTCGGACGCCTTTACCGAGGTCGGTCTGAGCACCGCGGTGGCGTCGCGCATGCTGCGCGTCGGTGAGCGCGCCGGCAATCTGGGCGACATGATGGAACGCATCGCCGCCTTCCACGACGAGGAAATGACGCGCTGGCTCGACCGCGCGACCCGGCTGTTCGGTCCCTTGCTGATGCTGGTGATTGGTCTGGCCATCGGCGGCGTCGTGGTGCTGATGTACCTGCCCATCTTCCAGCTGGCGGAGAGTCTGCAATGAGCGCGCTGCCCGCCAACGCCGTGCCGTCTCCGATTACAGGCGACCTGCTGGCGCGCGCCCGCGCGCAGGCCGGGCGCGGCTCGGTCATGCAGGCCCTGATCGACCTTTCTGGCGGCACGCCGGACGACATGTGCGCCCGGGTTGCCACCCAGCTCGGTCTGCGCGCGATGCACAGCGCTGACCTCAACGCGTTGACGATGACGCTGGGCGGCATCCGCTTTTCCGAGGCGCTGGCGCGCTCCGTGGTCGTGGCCACCGACGAGACGGGGGCTCGCGTCGCCGTGGTCGCCGACCCCTACGACGCTGCGCTGCAGGACTGGCTGGCGGTTACGCTGCACGACAGCTTCGAGTTGCGCGTCGCCACGCGCGACGACATTACCGCCGCACTGGCGCGGTTCGAGGAGAGCCAGCGCGCCTCCGCCGGCCTGCTCGACGAAGGCGAGCAGGTCAGCAGCAGTTCGGCCGAAGTGCTGTCGCTGGCGCGTATCGCCGACGACGCCAGCCCGGTCGTGCGGGTGGTCAATTCGACACTGTACGACGCGCTGAAGCAGGGCGCCTCCGACATCCACCTCGAATCCGTGCCGGCCGGCATGCAGGTGAAGTACCGCGTCGACGGCGTGATGGTGCGGGTCGGCCAGATCGCTGGCGCCGACACCGCCGAGCAGGTCGTGTCGCGCATCAAGGTGCTGGCCGAGCTGGACATCGCCGAGCGCCGCGTGCCGCAGGACGGCCGCTTCAAGGTGGCCTACGCCGGCCGCGACATCGACCTGCGGGTGTCCATCATGCCCAGCGTGCATGGTGAGGACGCGGTGCTGCGCGTGCTCGACAAGGAACACCTGACCGAGGAACTCAAGGCGCTGACGCTGGAAAGCCTGGGCTTCGACGACATCGCGCGCGCCGCGCTGCGCAAGCTGGCGGCCGAGCCCTACGGCATGCTGCTGGTGACCGGCCCGACCGGCTCAGGCAAGACCACGACGCTGTACGCCACCATCGGCGAGATCAACCACGGCCTGGACAAGATCATCACCATCGAGGACCCGGTCGAGTACCAGTTGCCGGGCGTGCTGCAGATTCCGGTGAACGAGAAGAAGGGCCTCACTTTCGCCCGTGGCCTGCGCTCGGTGTTGCGGCACGACCCGGACAAGATCATGGTGGGCGAGATCCGCGACGGCGAAACAGCTGAGATCGCGGTGCAGGCGGCGCTGACTGGTCACCTGGTGCTGACGACGGTGCACGCCAACAATGTGTTCGACGTGATCGGCCGCTTCCTGCACATGGGCGTGGACCCCTACAACCTGGTGTCCGCCCTGAACGGCATCGTCGCTCAGCGCCTGCTCCGGCTGAACTGTCGCCACTGCGCGGCCCCGCAGGTGCCGGAAGCCGCGCAGCTGGAGGAATCCGGCCTGGCCGGTCTGATCGGGGCCGGCGGCTACGACTTCCGCGCCGGCACCGGTTGCGGCCACTGCCGGGGCACCGGCTACAAGGGCCGGCGCGCGATCGCCGAACTGCTGGTGCTGGACGACGAATTGCGCGAGCTCATCGTCACCCGCGCCCCGATGCGACAACTGAAAGAGGCCGCGCGTGCGCGCGGCACGCGCACCCTGCGCGAAGCCGGTCTGGCCCTGGTGGCCAGCGGCGAAACCAGTCTGGCGGAATTGAACCGTGTCACTTTTGTCGTCTGAGGCGCTGACGCTCGAAGTCGGTCCGCACGGCGTGTCGCTCGGCCGGCACGGCGCGGCGCAGATGCTGTCGCTGGACAATCTGGCCGCCTCGCTCGACGCCTTGCCGGCCGAGGCGACGCCGCGTCGCGCTGCGCTGCAGGTGACGGTGGACAATGCGTGGGCGCGCTGGCAGGTGATCGAGGTGCCGCCCGGCATCGTCGGCCATGACGAACAGCACGCGCTGGTGCGTGCCCGCATGATCGAGGTGTTCGGCAGCGCCGCCCAGAGCTGGGTGTTCAGCTGGGACGCACGGCCGGCGGCCAGCGTGCTCGCCTGCGCACTCGATGCTGCGCTGGTGCAGCGCCTGCAGGCCTGGTGTGCCGCACGCAGCGTGAAGATGAAGAGCATGCAGCCAGCCTGGCTGCGTGCCTACGCCGGGCTGCGCGGTGACGCGGCGACCGGCGGATTCGCACAGCTGCGCCATGGCTGGTTGTGCATGGGCCTATGGGCAGGTGGTCGCTGGCTGCATGTGCGTGGCGAGGCGCTGGCCGACCCAGCGGGTATCGGGGCCGTGCTCGAGCGCCGGCTCAGCCTGTTCGACGGCGAACTGTCGGGCGGTCAGCTTTTCCTGCACGGCTCGCCGTCAGTGACGCTGCCGCGCGGCTGGCGCTGCGTGGCCGGAGGTGGCGCATGAGCAGGCGTCCGGCCGTTCCCGAAATCGATTTCGTCATCCGCCGGCGTGCGCCCGGCTGGCTGGGCTGGCTGGCACTCGCACTCGGTTGTGCCGCCGCCGCCTTCGCCGCCGAGCGCTACGACGCGCTGGAGACGCAGGTCGAGGCGCAGCGCGCCGACAACCGCCGCGCAGCGCGCGCCGCCGAGCAGGCGCGCGTACTGGCGCGACGCGACCAGGAGGACGCCGGTTTGCGCGCCCGGCTGGACGTCGCGCGCACGCTGTCGCTGCAGATGGCACGTGACTGGCAGCCGTTGTTCGCCGACCTCGAAGCCCTCGCCGGACAGCACGCCGACGTCGCGCTGCTGTCGGTCGAACCGGACGCCGCGCGCGGACTGCTGCGCGTGACCGGCGAGGCGAAGGATCTGAATGCGCTGTTCGCCTACGCCGAATCCTTCGCCGACGCCTCGTCGCTGGCGGCGCCGCGCATTGAGGTATTCGAATTCAAGCAGCGCGAGGGGGTGCAGGTGGTCGCCTTTTCGCTGCGTCTGAACTGGAGGCGCGCATGAAGCGGCTGCAGGCACATCTGGCTTACGCGCTGGCGCGCGCGGGCTGGGCGGGCGCCGTCGGCGTGGCGCTGCTGGCGTTGGCGCTGGCCATCCACTTCGGCGCGGCAGCACCTCTGCAGGCCGAACTGGACACGCTCGAAGCCGAACACGAGGCGCTTGTCGAGCGGGTGGCGCAGGGCGTCAAGGTTGAATCGCCACGCGAACAGCTGGCGCGTTTTGACGCGGCGCTGGTCGAGCGCAAGCGCCTGCCGTCGCTGCTGGCCGATCTGTCGAAGACGGCGACCGCCGGCAAGCTGGCGCTGGCGCGCGTCGAAAGCCGCGAGTCGCAGCCGCTCGGTTCGGGCTACGCGCGCCAGGAATACGTGTTCCCGCTGCGCGGCAGCTACCCGGCGTTGCGCGCCTGGCTGGCCGACATTCAGCGTCTGTCGCCAGCGGTGCTGGTGGACGATGTGGTGCTGCGCCGCGACGACATCGCGCGCGATACGGTCGACGCCACGGTGCGCGTGTCGATCCTGATGAAGGAGGCTTCATGAACCGCAGCCTCGTCATTGCACTGATCGCGACGCTGCTTGCGGTGTGGTACGCGGCCGGCATCGAGGACGATGCTGGCGACGCGGCCGGCCTGGTCGCGGAACCGCGCACCGCGCGCAGCACGGGGGTGGCGACGGCCCGCACGGCGGCGGTGGAGCAGGGGGGCGCGATCGCTGCGCTGCCGGTGCGGGGCGCAGCCGAGGTCGGGCACGACCTGTTCGCCGCGCACAGCTTCCTGCCGCCGCCACCCAAGGTGAGCGTGCAGGCCGGACCGCCGCCGGCGCCGGTCGCACCCCCTTTGCCATTCCGTTACCAGGGCCGGATGACCGAAGGCACGTCCACCGTCGTCTTCCTCGCCCAGGGCGAGCGCATGCTTGTCGCGCGCCAGGGCGATCTGCTGAACAACCAGTACCGTGTCGAATCGGTGAGCGCCAGCGCCGTCACCTTCATGTTCGAGCCGCTCAAGCAGCGGCAGACCTTGTCCATCGGAAACGCCAAATGACTGCACTCTTCCAGCCCCGCCTGCGCGCGGCTTTCCTGCTTTTCGCTGCGCTGCTTGCACTTGCGGGTTGTGCCACCAACAAGGCGTTTGAGGACGGCAAGCAGGCGCTGATGGCCGGCGACCAGGACCGCGCGCTCGGCCTGTTCGAGCAGGCGGCGAAGCAGTCCCCGGACAACGCCGAAATCCGCGCCACGCTGTACCGGCAACGCGAAGTGGCCATCGCGCGCCAGCTGGCACAGGCGGAGGCCGCGCGCATCGCCGGCAACCGCGAAGCCGCCGCTGCTGCACTCGACCGCGTGCTGGCGATGGATGCGCGCAACCCGCGCGCGATTTCGATGCGTGACCAGCTGCTGCGCGGCGTGCGCCACGATGCGATGGTGACCGAGGCGAATGCGATGTTCGTGCGCAAGGACGTGTCCGGTGCCGAGGCCCGCGTGCGCAATGTGCTCGGGCAGGACGGCTCGCACGCCGGTGCGCGCGAACTGCTGCGCCAGATCGAGGAGGCGCGGCCGAAGCAGCAGACGCCGGCAGCACTGGGTGACATGTTCCAGAAGACGGTGACGCTGGAGTTCCGCGACACCTCGATGCGCAACGTGTTCGAGGCGATCGCCCGCTCGACCGGCATCAACTTCGTGTTCGACAAGGACGTGCGGCCCGACATCAAGGTGACGCTGTTCGTGCGCAACACGACGGTGGCCGAAGTGATGCGCCTCATCCTGATTACCAACCAGCTCGAGCGCAGCGTGCTGTCGGAAAACACCGTACTCATCTATCCGAACACCGCGGCCAAGGTGCGCGAGTACAAGGAGCTGATCACCCGTACCTTCTTCCTCGTCAACGCCGAGGCGAAGCAGGTGCAGAACCTGATCAAGACGGTCATCAAGACCAAGGACATCTACATCGACGAGCGACTGAACGTGATCGTGATGAAGGACACCGTCGACGCGGTGCGCCTGGCCGAGCAGCTGGTCGAATCGGTCGACGTGGCCGAGCCCGAGGTGATGCTGGAAGTCGAGGTGCTGGAAGTCAGCAGCAACAAGATGAAGGAGCTGGGCATCGATTTCCCGGACCAGATCGGCTACGGCATCCTGACGCCCAATATCAGCAACTCAGTCAGCACCGCGGCGGGCATCACGACGACGACCACGCTGGGCGGCCAGTTGCTTCAGGGCAACATCAATCTGAAGGACACCAACGGTCTGGTCGTTCCCTACGTCAGCAATCCCGGTCTGATCCTGAATCTGAAGGCGACCGACGGCGCCGCAAACCTGCTCGCCAATCCGCGCATCCGCGTCAAGAACAAGGAAAAGGCCAAGGTGCACATCGGCGAGAAGCTGCCGGTGTTCACGACGACCTCGACCGCCAACGTCGGCGTGTCAGCGTCGGTCACCTATCTCGACGTCGGTCTGAAGCTCGACGTCGAGCCGCTGATCCACCCGGAGGACGACGTCGACATCAAGATGACGATGGAGGTGTCGAGCATCGTCAAGGAAGTAACCGGCCCGCAGAGTTCGCTCGCCTATCAGGTCGGCACCCGTTCGACCGCGACCGCGCTGCGGTTGAAGGACGGCGAGACGCAGATCCTCGCCGGCCTGATTTCGGACGAGGAGCGCACCAGCGCCTCGCGCCTGCCGGGCCTGGGCCACCTGCCGCTGATCGGCAAGCTGTTCTCCAGCGAGCGCGGCAGCAACAACAAGACGGAGATTGTCCTGCTGATCACGCCGCGCATCGTGCGCAACCTGAGCCGGCCGGCGCACATCGCGCCCGCTTTGCCGGCCGGTACCGAGGCGGCGGTCGGCGCCGCGTCGCTGTCGATCCGCCAGTCGGGCAAGGATCAGGGCATGCGTCTGTCCAGTTCGGGCGGCGGTGTCTCGCCGGCTGCTGGTGCGGTGCAGTTCGCGTCGCCGTCGCGAGCGGTTCAGCCAGAACCGGCGCCCGCGCCGGAGCCCGAGGAAGAGGCGGGTGGCGCTGAACTGCGCATGCAGTCCTCAGGCGAAATGGCGCCGGGCGGCGAGGCGGGCGTCATCGTGTCGATGACGGCGGGCGCCGGCGTGCGCAACGCGACGGTAGAGATTGCCTATGATCCGAACGTGCTGACGGCTCTCGGAACGGTGACGGCGCCCGGTCGAGCGGCGGTAACCCTGTCCGCAGCGGGCGCGGGGCAGGAGGCGCGCGCCGAACTGCGCTTCCGCGCGGCACCGAACGCGCCGGCTGGCGCCAGTAGCGTGCAGGTGGGCAATGTGGTGGCGCTGGGTGCGGACGGCAATCCGCTGCAGATCAATGCACCCTCGCCGGTGGATATCGTGATCCGCCCGTAAGCCGAACGCGTCGCCGATACAGCGACGCGTGCACAAAAGAAAAGGGGAAGGCGGTCTGCCTTCCCCTTGTCCGTTTCGCGCTCCGCGAAGGCTGTATCAGCCTGCCTTGCGGTGCGCGCGGGCTTCCTTTTTCAGACGCTTGAACGTATCCGGATCGGTTGCGCGCAGGTATTCGACGACTTCCACGTCTTCACGACGGATCTTGCTGATGTCGATCTGCTCGACGTGCACCAGACGCAGCAGCGCTTGCACGGGCTTCGGCATATTGCGGCCGCTTTCGTAGCGGGAGCCGCCGCTTTGCGTTACGCCGAGGCGCGACCAGAACTGCGACTGGTTCATGCCCAGCTTCTTGCGGATTTCACGTGCGTCGATGGTATCGGTTGCTTTCATGCTCGTTGTCCTTGATGAGTTGAACATCGAAACTTCGGTGCCGGGATCCTTGAAAATCCGGTGCCTGGCTGCCTGCCGCTTCGCATAGCTGCTTACTCCCGTATCTATAACTAAAGTCATAGACAAAACCCAGTATAAATGATCACAACGTCCTGCACCAAACAGCTTTGCATATGTTTGCAAGTCGCTTGGTATTGTCGTGGACAGCGTTTTTCGCCAGACGTTTCGCGCAGACTTCCGGCGCCCTGAACCGGAAAAACCGAGGCGCCATGTCACCGCGGGCGGATCAGTTACAATCGCGGGTTTTCGTACAACGTCCCGGAAGTTCAGATGGCTCTCATCGTCCAGAAATACGGCGGCACCTCGGTCGGCAAGCCCGACCGCATCAAGAGCGTTGCCCGCCGGGTCGCCGGCTACGTCGCCCGCGGCCACAAGATGGTCATCGTGGTGTCGGCCATGAGCGGCGAAACCAACCGCCTGCTGGGCCTTGCCAAGGAGATTTCGCCGACGCCCGATCCGCGCGAGCTCGACGTGATCGCCTCCACCGGCGAGCAGGTCACCATAGGCCTGCTGTCGATGGCGCTGAAGGATCTTGGCCTGAAGGCGCGCAGCTATACCGGCGGCCAGGTGCGCATCCTGACCGACGACGCGCACACCAAGGCGCGCATCCTGTCGATCGACGAACACAATATCCGCCGCGACCTCGATGAAGGTCACGTCGTCGTCGTTGCCGGTTTCCAGGGCGTGGACGAGAAGGGCAACATCACGACTCTCGGCCGCGGCGGTTCCGACACCACCGGCGTCGCGCTGGCCGCCGCGCTCGGCGCCGACGAGTGCCAGATCTACACCGACGTCGATGGTGTGTACACCACCGACCCGCGCATCGTGCCGGAAGCCCGCCGCCTCGACCGCATCACCTTCGAGGAAATGCTCGAGATGGCGAGCCTGGGCTCGAAGGTGCTGCAGATCCGCTCGGTCGAGTTCGCAGGCAAGTACAAGGTCAAGCTGCGCGTGCTGTCCAGTTTCGAGGACGAGGGTCACGAAGGCCCGGGCACGCTGATTACTGTCGAGGAAGACGTCAACATGGAACAACCCATCATCTCCGGCATCGCCTTCAATCGCGACGAAGCCAAACTGACCGTGCTCGGCGTGCCGGATCGTCCGGGCATCGCCTACCAGATCCTCGGACCGATTGCCGACGCCAACATCGACGTCGACATGATCATCCAGAACGTCGGCCACGACGGTTCGACCGATTTCTCATTCACGGTGAATCGCGGCGAGTTTGCGCGGGCGATGGAAATCCTCGAAAGCGTTCGCCAGCACATCGGTGCGCGCGAGATCAAGGGCGACAACAGGATCTGCAAGGTGTCGGCGGTCGGTGTCGGCATGCGTTCGCACCCGGGCGTGGCCAGCAAGATGTTCCGCACGCTGGCGGAAGAGGGCATCAACATCCAGATGATTTCGACGTCCGAAATCAAGGTGTCGGTCGTGCTCGACGAGAAGTACCTCGAACTCGCCGTGCGCGTGCTGCACCGCGCGTTCGAACTCGATCAGCCGGCGCAGTAATCAGCCGGAATAAATCGCGCGCGGGTTTGACCGGAGCGGGGCTTACCGGTATGATTCGCGCGCTTTGCAGTACCGGAGAGGTGGCCGAGAGGTCGAAGGCACTCCCCTGCTAAGGGAGCATACGGGCCAAAACCTGTATCGAGGGTTCGAATCCCTCCCTCTCCGCCAAGCAACCATTGATTAATGAAATGGTTGCAGTATTTAAAAGATGTGCTATAGTTCTGCCTCTCTGCAGCGCGCCCGTAGCTCAGCTGGATAGAGTACTTGGCTACGAACCAAGGGGTCGGGCGTTCGAATCGCTCCGGGCGCGCCAATTTACCGCAGAGAAACAAAGAGATAGGCCAGTCGATTGACTGGCCTTTTTCTTTTGTTCTTCCCTTCTCGGGCCGCATTCTGCGGCGACCGGCTACCGTCCCTCATTCCTCACTTCATCGTACGCGTATGGCTTGCGCGACTTCGGCCGTCGTGTATCCATTCGTCACATTCCGTCGGTGTTCTTTCGTGCAGGGGCGTGGAGTGACCTTGGTAATATGACAAAGTCGTTTCACGACTTGTTCGGGGAGGAGAAGCGGGTGGCCATAAGAAAAAAGAGTGCGGAGTTCGGGGAGGAACGGGTCACGCCGGTGGCCTGGTTGAAGGCGAAGCTCGGTGTGCCCGAGCATGCGACGTATCTTGGTTTCGGCGTGCAGAAGGAGGGTGGAGCGCTCTTTCTCGCCGTTTGTGATCCTGCTGCTGCGCCCTCGGACTGGGGCTGGACGCCCTCGGTCGAACAGGCACGGAAGTTCGTCGGTTGGCGCGAGGCGGTCGATGCATCGGAACGCTGTGCGGGCAGCGGCGTCGTGCTGTATTTCGACTATGGCGAGGAAATCTGGGTGTTTCCGGCGCGTTAGTCGGCCGGAACGGCAGCGGTCCCGCCCGCCGGGCGGGACCGCCTTGTTCATCCGTAGCGCAGTTCCGTCGCCTTGCCCCAGAACACGCGGTGTGCAAAGAAGGTGTAGGCGAGAATGGCCGGCACGGTGATGGCGCAGCCTGCGAGAATGAGATTGAGCGCAGCGGTGGAACTTGCCGCCTGCCAGATCGTGATGCGATCCATCACGACGAAAGGGTAGAGGCTGTAGGCGAGGCCCAGTCCGCCCATCAGGAATACGCCCACGGTCAGGACGAAGGGCAGCCAGCACAGCGTGCCCAATGCGCGTTTGCCGTTCAGTGTCCACCACAGTGCGACGAAGCAGGCGAAGGTGGCAAACGGGATCGGCAGCAGGCCGATGAACTGCGGCAGACTGAACCAGCGTGCGCTCACCGTATCGCTGACCCAGGGCGTGGCAAGCGAGATGAGGCCCATGCCCACGACGACCGGTATCAACGCAAGCCGCCCCCAGTGCGCTGCGCGCGACTGCAGTTCGCCTTCGGTCTTCAGCACCAGCCACGTCGCCCCCATCAGTACATAGGCGCAGGGCAGTGCGATGGCGATCGCCAGTGCGAACAGGTCGTAGGCACTGCCGTCGGCAAAGCCGGTGATGAAGCGGCCCAGCATCCAGCCCTGGGCGACCGAGGTGACGGTCGAGCCGGCGAAGAAGATGAAATTCCACAAGGGCTTGTGCGTGTCCTGTGCCTTGACCCGGAAGTCGAAGGCCACGCCGCGCAGGATGAGGCCCAGCAGCATCAGCGCGATCGGCAGGTAGAGCGCGGTCATGACGACGCCGTGCGCTTTCGGGAAGGCGATCAGCAGGATGCCGACGCCCAGCACCAGCCAGGTTTCGTTGGCGTCCCAGAAGGGACCGATGGACGCGATCATCATGTCCTTCTGTCCGTCGTCGGCGCGATGCAGCAGCATGCCGACGCCCAGATCGAAGCCATCGAGCACGACATAGAGGAACATTGCCAAGCCCATCAGGCCCATGAAGATCACCGGCAGGATTTCGGCCCAGCTCATGCGCCACCTTCCTTCTTTGCGGGTTGGGTACCGAGCAGTATCGCCGCGCCGCCGGTGGGCGCAGGGTCGTAGCTGTCGGATGGTTTCTCGGCCATGTAGCGCAGCACACTTATATATGCGGCGATCAGCAGCACGTAGGTGATCAGGTAACCGGCCAGCGTCAGCGCGATGTGCGGCGCTGGCGTCGTCGAGGCGACGTCGGCCGTCCGGATCAGGCCGTGCACGATCCACGGCTGGCGACCGATCTCCGTCACGTACCAGCCCGCGACCGTGGCGATCCAGCCGGAAAAGGTCATCGCGGCGATGCTGACCATGAGCCATCGCGGCGCATGTTCCGGCTGCCAGCCCCGGCGACGCAGCAGCCACCAGCCTGCCCAGCTCACCAGCAGCATCAGCGTGCCGATCGCGACCATGATGCGGAAGCCGAAGAACAGCGGCTTGACTGGCGGGTGCGCCTCGAATTCGTTCAGACCTTTCAGCTCGCCATCCCATTCATGGGTCAGGATGAAGGACGCCATCTTCGGAATGCCGATGGCCATGTCGTTGCGCCGCTCGGTCTCGTTGGGCAGCGCGAACAGCAGCAGCGGTGCGCCTCTCTCGGTCTCCCACACGCCTTCGATCGCGGCGATTTTCTGCGGCTGATGGTGCAGCGTATTCAGGCCGTGCATGTCACCGACCAGGATCTGCACCGGAATCAGTACCGCCGCCAGCGTTATCGCTGCGCGCAGCGCCAGCGGTGTCGATGCGTTGGCCTTGCGGCGCAGCACCTGCCATGCTGACACGCCGGCGACCAGGAAAGCCATGGTCAGGAAGGACGCCAGCAGCATGTGCGCGAAGCGGTAGGGGAAGGACGGATTGAAGATGATTTCCATCCAGCTCGTGACATGGAATTCGCCGTTGATGATTTCGTAACCGACCGGCGTCTGCATCCAGGAATTGAGCACGAGGATCCAGAATGCGCTCATCGTCGTGCCGAAGGCGACCAGGAAGGTGGCAAGCAGGTGCACCCGCTCGCTCACCCGTCCGTGACCGAACAGCATGACGCCGAGGAAGGTGGCTTCGAGGAAGAAGGCGGTCAGCACCTCGAAGCCAAGCAGCGGTCCGGCGATGTTGCCGACCTTCTCCATGAAGCCGGGCCAGTTGGTACCGAACTGGAAACTCATCGTGATGCCGCTGACTACGCCGAGGGCGAAGGTGAGCGCGAACACCTTGGTCCAGAAGCGATAGGCGGTCAGCCAGGGCCGGTGGCTGGTCTTCAGCCAGCGCCAGCGCATGAACAGCAGCATCCAGCCGAGCGAGATCGAAATCGTCGGGAACAGGATGTGGAAGGTAATGTTGGCGGCGAACTGGATGCGCGCCAGCAGGACGGGATCAAGATCCATCGGTGTGTCTCACTCCTTGCTGCCGGATTTGAGCTGGCCGGTCAGTTCCAGCAGTTTCTGGACTCTTGCGCCCATCCGCATCAGCTTGGCCAATGTCTGGGCGTCGAGTCTCTGTACGTCGTCGAACCAGTTGCTCATCAGTTCGATCAGGTCGTGCATGCCCTTCATGCGCTCCTGGGCGACCCTGTCTTCCTCGCAGCTCGGTGTTTCGAGCAGCGCGCTGCGCAGCATCGACAGGGTCGGTTCCATCTCGCGCCGTCGGCGCTCTTCGGCCAACGTGCGGAAGATTTCCCAGGCGTCGCTCGGTGCCTCGAAATACTCGCGGCGGTCGCCCGCCACGTGCTTGAGCTTCACCAGCCGCCAGGACTGCAACTCCTTCAGCCCCATGCTGACGTTCGATCGCGAATAGGACAGCGTCTCGGCGATCTCGTCGGCGCACAGCGGCTTCGGCGACACGAAGATGAGCGCGTAGATCTGGCCAACCGTGCGGTTGATGCCCCAGCGGCTGCCCATCTCGCCGAAGTGCGCAACGAAGCTATGTACCAGCGGTGTCATGGTCTTCGGACTTTTCAAGTGCTATCTGAATGGTTGTTAATATAAATCAAATTTCAGAAAATACTGAAATTTCGGAAAGATCTGATCGTGACTCTGGCCGCGGACCGGTCGTGCGTGGAGGCGGCTGGTGTCTATCCGTGATCGTGGATGGTGTCGGCCTCCGCCCGCGCGTCGGCGTTGCGGTGCAGCACGCAGGCAGACGGGGCGCGCCGGTATTGGTACAATCTCAGGTTGTCCTTCCGTTTCCCTAGCCGCCTTTACCGGAGATACCCATGGCCGCAGAACGTACCCTTTCGATCATCAAGCCTGACGCCGTTGCCAAGAACGTGATCGGCAAGATCTACCAGCGTTTCGAAGACGCCGGCCTGAAGATCGTCGCTTCCCGCATGACCCAGCTGTCGCGCGCCGAAGCCGAAGGCTTTTACGCCGTGCACCGCGAGCGTCCCTTCTTCAAGGATCTGGTCGATTTCATGATTTCCGGCCCGGTCATGATCCAGGTGCTGGAAGGCGAGGGCGCCATCCTGAAGAACCGCGACCTGATGGGCGCCACCGATCCGAAGAAGGCTGCGCCGGGCACCATTCGCGCCGATTTCGCCGACTCGATCGACGCCAACGCCGTGCACGGTTCGGATGCCCCGGAAACCGCCGCCGTCGAGATCGCCTATTTCTTCCCGGCGCTGAACGTCTACTCGCGCTGAGAGAGTACCCGCGTGACCCGCACCAACCTGCTGCAATTCGACGCCGAGGGCTTCGCCGACTTCTTCACGAGTCTGGGCGAGAAGCCCTTCCGCGCGCGGCAGGTGATGCGGTGGATACACCGCAATGGCGAAGGCGATTTCGACGCGATGAGCGACGTCGCCAAGTCCTTGCGTGCCAAGCTGGCGGACATCGCCTGCGTCGAGGCCCCGGTGCCGGTGCGTGACAGCACCAGCACCGACGGCACGCGCAAATGGCTGATCGACGTCGGTGCCGGCAATGCGGTGGAAACCGTGTTTATTCCGGAAGAGCGTCGCGGCACGCTGTGTATTTCGACGCAAGCGGGTTGTGCGCTGGACTGCGCCTTCTGCTCGACCGGCAAGCAGGGTTTCAACCGCAATCTCGAAGTGTCGGAAATCATCGGTCAGCTCTGGCTTGCCAATCGTGCGCTCGGCGCTGTGCGCGGTGGCGAGAATGACGGCGAGCGCGTGATTTCCAACGTCGTGATGATGGGCATGGGCGAGCCACTGGCCAATTTCGACGCCACGGTGGCGGCGCTCAAGCTGATGCTGGACGACAATGCATACGGCCTGTCGCGCCGTCGTGTGACGGTGTCGACCTCGGGCATCGTGCCGGCGATGGATCGCCTGCGCGACGCCTGCCCGGTCGCGCTGGCGGTGTCGCTGCACGCGCCGAACGACGCGCTGCGCGACGAGCTGGTGCCGATCAACAAGAAGTACCCGCTGCGCGAGCTGCTGGCCGCCTGCGTGCGCTATCTCGATCGCGCGCCGCGCGATTTCATCACCTTCGAGTACGTCATGCTCGACGGCGTGAACGACAGCGACGAGCACGCGCGACAACTGGTCGATATTGCCCGCCAGGTGCCGTGCAAGTACAACCTGATACCGTTCAACCCGTTCCCGCAAGCGCCTTTCGGACGTTCGTCGAAGGAGCGCATCCGCCGCTTCTCCGAAATCCTGATGGCCGAAGGCATCGTCACAACCACGCGCAAGACGCGCGGCGACGACGTCGATGCCGCGTGTGGCCAGCTCGCCGGCCAGGTGCTCGACCGCACCCGGCGCACCCGCAAGACCATTCCGATCCAGGAGGTTCCCGCACGGTGAAAAGATTGATTGCAGGCGCGGCCGCCGCGCTGTCCGCGGCGTGGCTGTTGGCCGGATGCGCCGGCGGTCAGACCGCCCGGCCGGGCACCGCCGCATCGAACGCCCCGTCTACGCCGGCTTCCGACTACCGGCCGGTCGAGAACATCGTTACCGGCGCCGCCCGCACCCGCGCCAAATCGCACACCGAACTCGGTCTGGCCTATCTGGAGGCGGGCAATGTCGCGGTGGCGCTTGACGAAGGCCGCCAGGCCCTGCGCGATGATTCGTCCTACGGCCCCGCATACAACCTGATGGGTCTTGCCCACATGTACCTGCAGGAACGTCCGCAGGCGCGGGAGAATTTCGAGAAGGCACTGCGCCTTTCGCCGAGCGACCCGGACATCAACAACAATTTCGGCTGGTTCCTGTGTCAGAGCGGTGAGCGCGCACGTGCGATGGAACTGTTCAATACTGCGATCAAGAACCCGCTTTACGCGCACCCGACCCGCCCCTATACGAATGCCGGCCTGTGTGCGATGGAGGCGGGCGATCTGGCCGGGGCGGAGGTGAATTTCCTGCGTGCGATCAACGCCGATCCGGACAACCTGCAGGCTCTCTACAACCTCGCGGCCCTGTTCTATCGCCGGGCGAACTTCTACGAGGCGCGCAAGTATCTGAGCGACTTCCACGCCAAGACCGACCCGGTGGCGGAAAGTCTCTGGCTGGCCGTGCGTATCGAACGCAAGCTCGGTGACAAGGCGTCGGAATCGGGTTTTGCCGGTCAGCTGCGTCGCCGTTTTGCCGGTACGCCGCAGCACCAGGCGCTGATGCAGGGGAACTACGACTGATGACGGTCGATAACGCAATGCAGGAGTCATCTTTGCAGCAATCGGTCGGTGCGCAACTGCGCCGTGCGCGCGAAGCGCGCGGCATGACGGTCGAAGGCGTCGGTGCCGCGATCAAGCTGGCTGCGCGCCAGGTCGAAGCCATCGAAGCCGACGCTTACGCAGAACTGATGAATCCGACCTACGCCCGTGGTTTCATCCGCAACTACGCCGCCCTGATCGGTCTCGATCCGACGTCGTTGCTGGCGCAGCTCGATCAACAGCAGGTGCGGGCGACGCCGCAGCTGGTCGAGCAGGCCGACGTTGGCGTCGCGATGCCTGTGCAGTCCCCGCGACGCAAATGGTTGCTGCCGCTGTTTGCCCTCAGCGTGCCGGTCGTCGTCGCCACTGCGCTCTATCTGTGGTCCGAATTCTGGACCGCGCCGGCCGCTGAGCAGGTGCAGGTGGAGCAGGAATCGGTGATGCCGCCGCCGGACGCTGTGGCTGAGCCCGAAGCGGAGCCGGCGACGCCGAGTACGGATGCGCAGGCGGCCGACGCCGTTGCGACCGAGGCGACGCTCGCGGCAGCGTTGCCCGAGGCTTCGCCGCCGCCGGCGGCCGAAACCGCCGTTGCGCCGCCCGTGGCGGGGCAGCGGCAGCTTGCATTCACCTTCGCAGCCGATTCCTGGGTTGAAATCCGCGATGCGCAGGATCACATCATCCTGTCCGAACTCAATCGCGCCGGCAGCTCGCGCAGCGTGGGTGCAGTGTTCCCGGTGTCGCTGGTGATCGGCAATGCGAAATCGGTCCGCCTGAGCATCGATGGCACGCCGCACGATCTGGCCCCGGCGACCAAGGTCGATGTCGCCCGTCTGAGGCTCGAATGATGAGTGAACTGTCCTCTGCCATCTCCCGTCGCGCCACGCGCACCGTGCGCGTCGGCGGTGTCGTCGTCGGATCGGCTGCACCGGTGGTGGTGCAGTCGATGACCAACACCGATACCGAAGATCACATCTCGACCGCGATCCAGGTCGCTCAACTGGCGCGCGCCGGCTCGGAAATCGTGCGCATCACCGTGAACACGATGGAGGCTGCCGCTGCCGTGCCCAAGGTGCGCGAGCAGTTGCTCAAGATGAACGTCGACGTACCGCTGGTCGGCGATTTTCATTTCAACGGTCACAAGCTGCTGCGCGAACACCCGGCCTGTGCCGAGGTGCTCGACAAGCTGCGCATCAACCCCGGCAATGTCGGCAAGGGCAGCAAGCGCGACGAGCAGTACGCCGCACTGATCGACATCGCCTGCCGCTACGACAAGCCGGTGCGCATCGGCGTGAACTGGGGCAGCCTGGACCAGGCGCTGCTCGCCCGCGTGATGGACGAGAACGCGCGTCGCCCACAGCCCAAGGATGCGGTCGAGGTGATGCGCGAAGCCATGGTCACCTCGGCGCTCGAGAGTGCGGCGCAGGCGGTCGAGTGGGGGCTGTCGCCGGAGAAGATCATCCTGTCCTGCAAGGTGAGCGGTGTGCAGGACCTGATCGCCATCTATTCCGAACTGGCGAAGCGCTGCGACTATCCACTGCATCTGGGCCTGACCGAAGCCGGCATGGGTTCCAAGGGCATCGTGGCGTCGACCGCAGCGATGTCGGTGCTGCTGCAACAGGGCATCGGCGACACCATTCGCGTGTCGCTGACGCCGGAGCCGAATGGCGACCGCACGAAGGAAGTGATCGTCGCCCAGGAGATGTTGCAGACCATGGGGCTGCGTGCCTTCACGCCCATGGTCGCGGCCTGTCCCGGATGCGGCCGCACGACCTCGACCTTCTTCCAGGAACTGGCCGCTGACATCCAGACCTATGTCCGCGACAAGATGCCGGAGTGGAAGACGCAGTACGACGGCGTCGAGCGCATGACGCTGGCCGTGATGGGCTGTGTCGTGAACGGGCCGGGCGAGAGCAAGCACGCCAATATCGGCATTTCGTTGCCCGGCACCGGTGAAACGCCGGTGGCGCCGGTGTTCGAGGACGGCGAGAAGACGGTCACGCTGAAGGGCGACAATATCGCGGCGGAGTTCCGCGGCATCGTCGATGCCTACGTGGCCCGCACCTATACCAAGAAGATCGCCGGTCGCACCGGCGTCTGAACGAAGAACAATGAGCAAACTGCAAGCCGTTCGCGGCATGAACGACATCCTGCCGGACGAGGCGGAACGCTGGGAAGCATTCGAAACCATCGTGCGCGACTGGCTGCGTGGCTACGGCTACCGGCCGATCCGCATGCCGCTGCTGGAACATACGCCGCTGTTCAAGCGCGCCATCGGTGAAGTGACCGACATCGTCGAGAAGGAAATGTATTCCTTCGAGGACGCGCTCAACGGCGAGAACCTGACGTTGCGCCCCGAAGGTACCGCCTCCTGCGTGCGCGCGGTGACTGAGCACAACCTGCTGTACGACAGCCCGCGCAAGCTCTGGTATATGGGTCCGATGTTCCGCCATGAGCGTCCGCAGAAAGGTCGCTACCGGCAGTTCCATCAGGTCGGCGTGGAAGCGCTGGGCTATGCCGGGCCGGACATCGACGCCGAACTGATCATCATGTGCCAGCGCCTGTGGGACGACCTGGACCTGATGGGCATCAAGCTCGAAATCAACTCGCTCGGTTCGCCGGAAGAGCGCCTGAAGCACCGCGCCGAACTGATCGCCTATTTCGAGGCGCACCAGTCCCAGCTCGACGACGACGCGAAGCGCCGGCTGCACAGCAATCCGCTGCGCATCCTGGACACCAAGAACCCGGCCATGCAGGCGCTGGTCGAAGCAGCGCCCAAGCTGTCCGATTACCTCGGCGAGGAATCGCTGGCGCATTTCACCGCGATCCAGGACACGCTGCGCGCCGCCAACATCCCGTTCCGCATCAATCCGCGCCTGGTGCGCGGGCTGGATTACTACAACCTCACCGTATTCGAGTGGGTGACCGATCAGCTCGGCGCCCAGGGTACGGTGTGTGCGGGCGGTCGTTACGACGGCCTGATCGCCCAGCTCGGCGGCAAGCCGGCGCCGGCGGCGGGTTTCGCCATGGGCATCGAGCGCCTGATGGCACTGTGGGACGCAAAGCAGGCCGACGCGCTGGTCGATCGGGTCGAGGTGTACATCGTGCACTCCGGCGCCGGCACCCAGACGGCCGCGTTCACGCTGGCCGAGCGTCTGCGCGACGGCGGTTTCGCGACGCTGATGCATTGCGGCGGCGGCAGCTTCAAGTCGCAGATGAAGCGCGCCGATGCCTCCGGTGCCATGGTCGCACTCATCCTCGGCGAGGACGAGGTCGCGGCCGGCGAAGTGACCTTCAAGCCGCTGCGCGGTGGCGAGCAGATGCGCGTCAGTCTCGACGACGTTGGCGAGCATCTGGCCGCCATGCTGCTGGACGACTTCGTCAGCGACCGCGACGACACTTTCCAATAACGAACTTTCAATAACCGGATTACCGGGCAGGAGCCGACACCATGGCAGCACTCGATCTGGAAGAACAGGAACAGCTCTCCGCCATCAAGGCGTGGTGGAACCAATGGGGCAATGCGATCACCTGGGCCGTGATCGCCATTTCGGCCGCCATCATCGGCCAGCAGGCATGGGGCTGGTATAACCGCGACCAGTCGGTCAAGGCGAGTGCCGTGTTCGACACGCTGCAGGAGGCGGCCCTGGCCGGTGACCTGAAGAAGACGCGCGAAGCGGCGGGAGAACTGACCGAACACTACGCCAGCAGCCCGTATGCGTCGCTGGGCGCGCTGCTTTCGGCCAAGGTTCACGTCGAGAACAGCGATACCAAGACGGCCCGCGCGCAGCTCGAATGGGTGAAGGACAAGGCGCCGGAGGACGTGCTGCGCGATCTGGCCCGCCTGCGTCTGGCCTACGTCATGATCGAGGAGCAGGCGTTCGACGACGCCGCGAAGCTGCTCGACGGCAAGGCCGAGGCGTCGCTGGAAGCGCGCTTCCTCGAAGCACGTGGCGATCTGCACCTGATGCGCGACCAGCGCGACGAGGCGCGTGCCGCCTATCAGTCGGCGCTGACCAAGCTGGACGATATGATCAAGGCCGAAGGTGAGGCGGCGTCGCTGGCCCAGCAGGGCTATCGCAGCGTGATCGAAATCAAGCTGGACGCCGTGGGGGGCAAGCAGTGAAACGTGCTTCGGCCCTGCTGCTCGTCGCGGCGCTGACCGGGTGTTCGTCGCTGTCGCTGGACAGCCTGAATCCTTTCAGCGGCCCGTCCAAACCCAAGGTTCCGTCGCTGGGCGTGATCCAGCCGACGGCGCAGCTGGCCGAGGTGTGGCGTTTCGGCGCCGGCAAGTCGGAAAATTTCGTGTTCGAACCGGCAGTGATCGGCGGGACGGTCTATGTCGCCTCGCGCGAAGGTTCGATCGCGCGCATCGACGATGGCCGGCAGATCTGGAAGATCGACGCCGGCAAGAATCTGTCGGGCGGCGTCGGCGCCAATGAGCGCATGCTGGTGGTTGGTACGGAAAAGGGCGAAGTGCTGGCCTTCTCCACCGACGGCAAGCCGATGTGGCAGGGCAGCGTCACGTCGGAAGTGCTCAGCGCGCCCGAGGTGTCGGACGACATGGTGTTCGTGCGCAGCGCCGACAGCCGCATCCAGGCTTTTGCAGCCGCCGACGGTGCCCGCAAGTGGAACTACCAGCGTGCCAACCCGGCGCTGACACTGCGCACCCACGCCGGCCTGATCACGACGCCGTCGCTGGTGCTGGCCGGATTTCCCGGCGGCAAGCTGGTGGCGATCAATCGCACCAACGGTTCCGCGGTGTGGGAATCCAACGTGGCGCTGCCCAAGGGCTCGACCGAGCTGGAGCGCATCGCCGATGTGACCAGTCCGCCGGTGATCGCCGGTCGCGAGGTCTGCGCTACCGCTTTCCAGGGGCGGGTCGCGTGCTTCGAACTGAGCAGCGGCAACACCGTCTGGACGCGCGACATTTCTAGCAGCGCCGGCATCGACATCGATACACAGAATCTCTACATCAGCGATGACAAGGGCGCGGTGCATGCGCTCGATCGCGCCACCGGCGCCAGCCTGTGGAAGCAGGACAAGCTGGCCGGTCGCTTCCCGGGCAAGCCGCTTGCACTGGAGGGATTTGTTGCGGTCAGCGATGTCGAAGGTATCGTGCACCTGCTGCAGCGCGAGAACGGTGCCTTTGCTGCCCGCCTGAACGGTGACGGCAGTGCCATTAACGCGGCGATGCAGCCCTACGGACGCGCATTCGTCGCCCAGAGCCGCGCCGGCAGCGTGCGCGCGCTGTCGGCACGCTGAGGAATTGATTTGAAACCCGTACTGGTACTGGTCGGTCGCCCCAATGTGGGCAAGTCGACATTGTTCAACCGCCTCACCAAGACGCGTGATGCGCTGGTCGCCGATTTTCCCGGCCTGACCCGCGATCGCCACTATGGCAACGGCCGCATGGGCGATCGCCCCTTTCTGGTGGTCGACACCGGCGGCTTCGAGCCGACCGCGCGCGACGGCATCATGGTCGAGATGGCGCAGCAGGCCGAGCAGGCGATCGCCGAAGCCGATGTGCTGGTGTTCATCGTCGATGGCCGCGCCGGGCTGACCGCGCACGACCGCGAGATCGCAGCCCGGCTGCGCCGCGTCGGCAAGCCTCTGGTGCTGGCCGTGAACAAGGCCGAGGGTATGCGGCGCGAGATCGTCGCCGCCGAGTTCCATGAACTGGGCCTGGGCGACATCCATGTCATTTCGTCGGCCCATGGCGAGGGCGTGCGCAATCTGGTCGATCACTGCCTCGAACCTTTCCCGCAGGATCCGCAGGACGAAGACGATGTCCGCGGCCCGAAGATTGCCGTGGCCGGTCGTCCGAATGTCGGCAAGTCGACGCTGATCAACGCGCTGCTCGGTGAGGAGCGTGTGATCGCCTTCGATCAGGCCGGCACCACGCGCGACGCGATCAGCATTCCGTTCCAGCGTGGCGGGAAGGAGTACACGCTGATCGACACCGCGGGCCTGCGGCGCAAGGGCCGGGTGTTCGAGTCGATCGAGAAGTTCTCGGTGATCAAGACGGTGCAGGCGATCGAGCAGTCAAACGTCTGCGTCCTGGTGCTCGACGCGACCCAGGAGGTGTCGGATCAGGACGCCCACATCGGCGGCTTCATCGTCGAGAGCGGTCGTGCGCTGGTGCTGGTGGCCAACAAGTGGGACGCAGTGGACAGCTACCGCCGCGAAATCTTCAAACGGGAGATCGCGCGCAAGCTGAGCTTTCTCGGCTTCGCGCGCCAGCTCTACATTTCGGCGCTGGAGGGGCAGGGCGTCAGTGGCATTTTCGGCGCAGTGGACGCCGCTTACGCCGCGGCGATGATCAAGCTGCCGACGCCACGCCTGACGCGGGCGCTGCAGGCCGCGGTCGAAAAACAGGCGCCGCCCAAGCACGGTCTTTTCCGCCCGAAGATGCGTTACGCGCACCAGGGCGGCATGAATCCGCCGGTCATCGTGATTCACGGCAGTGCGCTCGAGCACATCGCCGACAGTTACCGGCGTTTCCTCGAACGCAGTTTCCTCGAAACCTTCAAGCTTCAGGGCACGCCCTTGCGGGTCCAGTTCCGCACCGCGCACAACCCTTTTGCCGCACGGGAAAAATGATCGGCCGCTCCGGGATCAAATCGGCTGACGCCGCGTCCAAGGCTGCGGTGCATCAAAAAATCCAGTACAGTTGAATTTCAAATATACAAGAGGTGTTCCCATGAGCAACAAAGGGCAAATGCTACAAGACCCCTTCCTCAACACCCTGCGCCGTGAGCACGTTCCGGTCGCGATTTACCTGGTCAATGGCATCAAGCTGCAGGGCCAGATCGAGTCTTTCGATCAGTACGTCGTGCTGCTGAAGAACACGGTCACCCAGATGGTTTACAAGCACGCGATTTCCACCGTCGTGCCGGCCCGTCCGGTCAACATCCAGCACGACCAGGGCGAGGGCAGTTGATTCCGTTCCCGTCCTCTACCATGAAAGCCTGCGCGGATGTTTGACCGTCCGTCAGGTGGGGAGCGCGCGGTCATCGTCCAGCTCGACCTTGGCGCGAGGGACTACGAAGACCGTCTCGACGAATTCACGCTGCTGGTGCGCAGCGCCGGTGCCGAGCCGGTCGCTCGCGTCGGTGGGCGCCGGCAGTCGCCGGACCCGGCTACCTTCGCCGGCAAGGGCAAGGTCGCGGAAATCCTCGATCTGGCCAACGCCAACGAGGCCGACATCGTCCTGTTCAACCACGAACTGTCGCCCGGGCAACAGCGCAACCTCGAGCGCGCGCTGTCGCGCCGGGTGATCGACCGCAATGCGCTCATCCTCGACATTTTCGCGCTGCGTGCGCGCAGCCACGAGGGCAAGCTGCAGGTCGAACTGGCTCAGCTCGAACACCTGGCCACTCGCCTGGTGCGCGGCTGGACTCACCTGGAACGGCAGAAGGGCGGCATCGGTCTGCGCGGTCCAGGCGAAACCCAGCTCGAAACCGACCGTCGCCTGCTTGGGGAACGCGTCAAGGCGCTGAAAGAGAAGCTTGAGCGCGTTGAGCGCCAGCGTGGCGTGCGGCGCAAGTCGCGTGAGCGCCGTGAAACGCCGGTCGTCGCCCTGGTCGGCTACACCAACGCCGGCAAGTCCACGCTGTTCAATGCGCTGACCAAAGCCGGCACCTATGCTGCGGACCAGTTGTTCGCGACGCTGGACACGACATCGCGCCAGCTCTACCTCGGCGACTTCGGCCAGGTGGTGCTTTCGGATACGGTGGGTTTCATCCGCGATCTGCCGCACACGCTTGTGGCGGCCTTCCATGCAACGCTCGAAGAGACCGCGGGCGCCGATCTGCTGTTGCACGTGATCGATGCGTCGGCCCCCGATCGCGACGCGCAGATCGCGGCAGTGGATAAGGTGTTGGCGGAAATCGGTGCCGATGCGGTGCCGCAGATCCGCGTGCTGAACAAGGTCGATCTGGTGCCCGCTCTGGCGCCCGGAGCCGATTCCGGGGCCTGTGATACCATTCAAACGGCGCGTGTAAGCGCTCGTACGGGTGCCGGACTCGCCGATCTGAGGGCGGCGGTGACGCAGCGCCTGATTGACGAACGAATAGCTGCCGCCAACCGGAAGTCACCGAATGACGATCCGCGTGGGCTGAATCTGGAACCCTCGTCGAGGTCTGCACTCCCAGTCATCTCACCGTCGGCGGGTGATGAAGCTTCGTCAGCCGACGGAGCGAACGCGTCACCCGACTCATCCATCCTTACTTATCCAGTCTGAACGTGCTCAATGCGATCTTGATGTCGCTCAATGACCCCCGCTGGGGCAATCAGGGCGGCAACGGCAACAAGGGCGGCAACCAGGGACCGCCCGATCTGGAAGATCTCTGGCGTGACTTCAATCGTCGACTGTCCGGCATGTTCGGCGGCAAGTCCTCGGGCGATGGAGGCAATGAGGCGCGTCCGCCGGTCGGGCCACGCCAGTTCGGTGGTGGCATCGGCATCATTCTCGGCCTCGTGCTCATCGTCTGGCTGGCCAGCGGTCTGTACATCGTGGATGCCAGTCAGCGCGGCGTCGTGCTGCGCTTCGGCAAGCTGCACGAAACGACCGAGCCGGGCCTGCAGTGGCGCCTGCCGTTTCCGATCGATTCGCACGAGCTGGTCAATCTGACCGGCGTGCGCACGGTCGAAATCGGCTACCGCGGCAGTGAGCGCAACAAGGTGCTGAACGAAGCGCTGATGCTCACCGACGACGAGAACATCATCAACATCCAGTTCGCGGTGCAGTACATCCTGAAGGATCCCGTTGCCTACCTGTTCCAGAACCGCCTGCCGGAAGACACGGTGGTGCACGCGGCCGAGACCGCGATGCGCGAGATCGTCGGCAAGAGCAAGATGGACTTCGTGCTGTATGAAGGTCGCGAACAGATCGCCGTCGATGCGCAGCGCATCATGCAGCAGATCCTCGATCGCTATCAGACCGGCATCCAGATCAGCAAGCTGACGCTGCAGAACGCCCAGCCGCCGGAGCAGGTTCAGGCCGCGTTCGACGACGCGGTGAAGGCCGGGCAGGATCTCGAACGGCAGAAGAACGAGGGCCAGGCCTACGCGAACGATGTCATTCCGAAGGCGCGCGGTACCGCTTCGCGTCTGATGGAAGAAGCCAACGGTTACAAGCAGCGCATCATCGCGACTGCGGAAGGTGACGCCAGCCGTTTCAAGCAGGTGCTGTCCGAGTATGTGAAGGCGCCCGAAGTGACGCGCCAGCGCATGTACATCGACACCATGCAGCAGATCATGACCAATACGAGCAAGCTGATGATCGACGCCAAGGGCAGCGGCAACCTGCTGTACCTGCCGCTGGACAAGCTGATGCAGCAGTCGGGTGTGGCGACCGATGGCGTTGCCCGTCCGGCTGAGCCGATGACGCTGCCGCCGCTGATGAACGACCAGACGGCAAATGATGCGCGCAACCGTGAAGCGCTGCGTTCGCGTGAGCGGGGAGAGCGTTGATGAAGGAAAAGCTTCCTCTGCTGCTGGGCAGCATCATCCTCGCCATCGTGCTCGCGTCGACCTCGCTGTTCACGGTGGATCAGCGTCAGTACGCGATCGTTTTCCAGCTTGGTGAAGTCCGTAACGTGATCGAACAGCCGGGCCTGCATTTCAAGTGGCCACTGGTGCAGAACGTACGCGTGTTCGACCGTCGCATCCTGACGCTGGACAGTGCCGATCCTGAGCGCTTCATCACGTCGGAAAAGAAGAACGTGCTGGTGGACCTGTTCGTGAAGTGGCGCATCACCGATGTGAAGCAGTACTACATTTCGGTGGGCGGCAACGAACGCCTGGCGGAAACGCGCCTGCTGCAGACCGTGAATGCCGGCCTGCGGGAGGAATTCGGTCGCCGCACCGTGCACGAGGTCGTATCGGGCGAGCGCGACAAGATCATGGAGGACATGCGGAGCAAGGCCAACGTCGATGCGGTGAAGATCGGCGTCGAGATCGTCGATGTGCGTCTCAAGCGCGTCGACCTGCCGAGCGAGGTGTCGGAATCGGTCTACCGCCGGATGGAAGCGGAGCGCAAGCGCGTTGCCAACGAACTGCGTTCGCGTGGTTCGGCCGAGGCCGAGAAGATCCGCGCCGATGCCGATCGCCAGCGCGAAATCATCGTCGCCGAAGCCTACCGCGAAGCGCAGAAGATCAAGGGTGAGGGCGACGCCCAGGCGGCCGCGATCTACGGCAGCGCGTTTGGCTCAAATCCCGAGTTCTACGCTTTCTACCGCAGCATGGACGCTTACCAGAAGAGTTTCCGCAGCAAGAGCGACGTGCTTGTGATCGAGCCGAATTCGGATTTCTTCCGCTATCTGAAGAATGGTTCGAAGGCACCCGGGAAGTAAACACAGCGGGTGAAGCCGGTGGGCGTGCTGTATAGTCCACGGGTTGTTCCACAAGGGAACCAGACCGAAGGCGACAGCCCGCATTGCGGGCTGTGCCTTTTTTGCTGATGGAATCAATCCTGTTGATCGCTGTGGGGCTCATGCTCGTCATCGAGGGTGTGCTCCCCTTTGTCGCGCCCCGTCTGTGGCGCGACACCTTCCGACGGGCGACCGAACTGGCAGACGGCCAGTTGCGCTTCGTCGGCCTGACTTCAATGATTATCGGTATCGCGCTGATCGCGCTGTTCAAGTGATGCGTCGCTGGCTGCTTCCTGAATCCATAGAAGACCTGCTCCCCGATGAAGCACGGCAGGTCGAGCGTCTGCGCCGCGGATTGCTCGACGAATTTGCTCTGCACGGTTACGAGCTGGTGTCCCCCCCGCTGGTCGAGTACATCGAGTCGCTGCTGACCGGCAGTGGCCGCGACATGGATCTGCGTACCTTCAAGCTGGTCGATCAGCTGTCGGGTCGCACCATGGGATTGCGTGCAGACATCACGCCACAGGTGGCGCGCATCGACTCGCACCTGCTCAATCGAAACGGCGTCGTGCGTCTGTGCTACTGCGGCCCCGTCGTGCATGCATTGCCGTCCGGCTTCAACGCGACGCGTGAGCCGATACAGCTCGGTGCCGAGCTGTATGGCCACGCAGGTATCGAAGCCGATATCGAGCTGATCGGCCTGCTGCTGCGTGCGCTCGAGGTGGCGGGTGTGCAACCGGCGCGCGTCGATCTCGGCCACGTCGGCGTGTTCCGGGCACTGGCCTCGCGCCTGCAATCCGCGGCGCTGCGCAGCGAGGACGGCGAGCAGGAGCTGTTTGCCGCGCTGCAGTGCAAGGACCTGCCGGCGCTGCGCCAGTTGCTCGTCGATGAACCGGCCCAGGTGCGCGACGCCTTCATGGCGCTGCCGGGGCTGTACGGCAAGATCGATGTACTGGCGAGGGCGCGTGCGGAGCTGCCGGACTGGCCGGACATCGGCCAGGCGCTGGACGCATTGGCGCAACTCGCGGCGGCGATCGATCCGGCCGTGGCGGGTGTGGATCTGGCCGATCTGCGCGGCTACCACTATCACAGCGGCGTGAGCTTCGCGGTCTATTGCGCCGGTCAGGCGCAGGCAATCGCGCTGGGCGGGCGCTACGATGAAGTGGGCAAGGCCTTCGGCCGGTCGCGGCCGGCAAGCGGGTTCAGCCTCGATCTGCGTCAGCTGGCGCAGCTTGCTCCAACCGTCGGCGCGAAGTCAGCCATTCTTGCGCCGGCGGTCGCCGACGCTGCGCTGCGTGCCCGCGTGAGTGCGCTGCGGGCGCAAGGTGAAACGGTGATTGCGGCACTGCCCGGTCACGACGACGATGTGCAGGAACTGGCGTGCACTCGCCAGCTGGTATTTGTTGAAGGTGAGTGGCAGGTGAAGCCGCTCGAAAGAAAGGTTTGAGCATGGCAAAGAACGTAGTGGTCATCGGCAGCCAGTGGGGCGACGAGGGCAAAGGCAAGGTCGTCGATTGGCTGACCGATCACGCGCAGGGCGTCGTGCGCTTCCAGGGCGGCCACAACGCGGGCCACACGCTGGTGATCAAGGGGCAGAAGTACGCGCTGAACCTGATCCCGTCCGGCATCATGCGCGACGGTGTCGCCTGCTACATCGGCAATGGCGTCGTGCTGTCGGCGTCCCATCTGCTGTCGGAAATCGACAAGCTGGAAGCGGGGGGCATCGAGGTGCGTTCGCGCCTGAAGGTGAGCGAGGCCTGCCCGCTCATCCTGCCCTTCCACAGCGCGGTCGATATCGCGCGTGAAGACGCACGTGGCGGCGCCAAGATCGGCACCACCGGCAAGGGCATCGGCCCGGCCTACGAAGACAAGGTCGCGCGCCGCGCGTTGCGCGTGCTCGATCTGTTCAATCCCGAGCGCTTCGCCGAGAAGCTGCGCGAGGTGATGGAATTCCACAACTTCCTGCTGGAAAAGCAGCTTGGCGCCAAGCCGGTTGATTATCAGCAGACGCTCGATGACGTCCTGGCGCTCGCGCCGAGGCTCCTGCCCATGGTGGCCGACGTGTCGGCGCTGCTGCACGCGGCGCACAAGCGCGGCGACAATCTGCTGTTCGAGGGCGCGCAGGGAACGCTGCTGGATGTTGATCATGGCACCTATCCCTACGTCACATCGAGCAACTGCGTGGCCGGTGCGGCCAGCGCCGGCGCCGGCGTCGGCCCGGGCATGCTGCATTACGTGCTGGGCATCACCAAGGCCTACACCACCCGCGTCGGTTCCGGTCCGTTCCCGAGCGAACTGCCGATCGAGGAAGAGGGCACCGTGGGCCATCATCTGTCGACCATCGGTCACGAGCGTGGCACGGTGACCGGCCGCGTGCGCCGCTGCGGCTGGTTCGATGCGGCTGCGCTGCGCCGTTCGATCCAGATCAATGGCGTGACTGGCCTGTGTCTGACCAAGCTCGACGTGCTCGACGGCATCGAGGAACTGCAGGTCTGTACCGGCTATCGCGTCAACGGTGAGGTGTCCGACCTGCTGCCTCTGGGGTCGGAGCGCGTCGGTGCCTGCGAGCCCATCTACGAGACTTTGCCCGGCTGGGATGGCACGACGGTGGGGGCAAAGCGGGTGGAGGATCTGCCGGCCAATGCACGCGCCTACATCGCGCGCATCGAGGCCTTGTGCGACGTGCCGGTCGACATGATCTCGACCGGCCCAGATCGCGAAGAGACCATCGTGCTTCGTCATCCCTTCGAGTGAGGGTGACGGATACGACGAACCGCATGCCCCGGAAGGGGTGTGCGGATTTTTTGTTTTTGGCGGCAGCAGAAAACAAAAAAGCCGACATTTCTGTCGGCTTTTCTGCTGGCTTGTTTGGTGCCCAGGAGAGGACTCGAACCTCCACACCTTGCGGCACTAGTACCTGAAACTAGCGCGTCTACCAATTTCGCCACCTGGGCAAGAGGCTGCGCATTTTATACTAGGCATCTACGTTGTCAAGAGAAAAAGAGAAAAAAGTGAAACTGAGCAAGATCCGCCGCGCGGATCCCTTCTTCGAGCGGGAGACCGCTCGCTACGAGAACCCGTTGCCGAGCCGCGAATACATCGTTCAAGTGCTTGAGCAGGCAGCGGTTCCGATGAGTGCCGACGAACTGGTCCAGGCACTCGACATACAGCCGCACGAGCGCGATTACTTCGTGCGTCGCCTCGGTGCGATGGAGCGCGAGGCGCAGCTGATGCGCAATCGTCGCGACGCCTACATCATCCCCGACAAGGCCGATCTGATCGCGGGTCGCGTGGAGGGACATCCCGACGGTTTCGGCTTCGTCATCGTTGGCGACGACAAGACGCCGCCTGGGGCCAAGGTTGAGCGCAAGGACATCTTCCTGAGCGCGCAGGAAATGCGCAGCGTGCTGCACGGTGACCGCGTGCTGGTACGCATCAGCGGCACCGACCGTCGCGGCCGGCCCGAGGGCAAGGTGGTCGAGGTGACTGAGCGCGCGAATTCGCGCCTGATCGCCCGTGTGGTCGAGGAGCACGGCGTGCAGTTCTGCATCGCCGAGAACCGCCGCATCCGTCAGCAGATCGTGCTGGCCGCCCCCGAGAAGGGCAAGCGTGCGCTGAAGGCCGCGGCCGGCGCAGTGGTCGAGGTCGAACTGATCGAACAGCCGACGCGCTATACGCCGCCCATCGGTCGCGTGGTCGAGGTGCTGGGCAACTACGGCGACTCCGGCATGGAGATCGAGATCGCGCTGCGCAAGCACGACATGCCGCACGAGTTCTCGGCCAAGGTGCTGGCGGCGACCAAGCGTCTGCCGGACGAGGTGCGCGAGAAGGACTGCGCCGGCCGTGTCGATCTGCGCGACCTCGAACTGGTCACCATCGACGGTGAAACGGCGAAGGACTTTGACGACGCCGTGTATTGCGAGAAACAGGGGCGGAGCTTCCGCCTCGTCGTGGCCATCGCCGACGTGAGTCATTACGTGAAACCGGGCACGGCGCTCGATGCCGAGGCCTTCGAGCGCGGCAATTCGGTCTACTTCCCGCGCCGGGTCATTCCGATGCTGCCGGAGAAGCTGTCCAACGGGCTGTGCTCGCTCAATCCGCAGGTGGACCGCCTGTGCATGGTGTGCGATATGGACGTGTCCGCGGCCGGCGCGATCCAGCGTTACCGCTTCTACGCCGCAGTGATGAATTCCAAGGCACGCCTCACCTACACCGAGGTTGCGGCCGCCCTTTATGACAAGGATGCCGACACCCGCAAGCGGCTCAAGCCGCTGCTGCCGCGCCTCGAAGCGCTGGACGCGGTGTTCCGTGTCTTTGGCAAGGCGCGTGCGAAGCGCGGCGCTATCGACTTCGAAACGGTCGAGACGCAGATGCTGTTCAACGATGCCGGCAAGATCGAGCGCATTGTGCCGTACGCGCGCAACGACGCGCACCGGCTGATCGAGGAGTGCATGCTGGCGGCCAACGTCTGCGCTTCGCGTTTCCTCGAGGAGAGCGGGCAGGACACACTGTACCGCGTGCATGAAGGCCCGAGCGAAGACCGCCTGCAGAAGCTGCGCGCCTTCCTCGGTGAGTTCGGCTTCCAGCTCGGTGGCGGCGACAAGCCGCACGCGAAGGACTACGCCGCGCTGCTCGAGCGCATCGGCGACCGCCCGGATCGCCAACTGCTGCAGACGGTGATGCTGCGCTCGCTGCGCCAGGCCATCTACAGCCCCGACAACGTCGGTCACTTCGGCTTGGCCTACGAGGCGTACACACACTTCACCTCGCCGATCCGCCGCTATCCCGACCTGCTCGTGCACCGCGCGATCAAGGCTGCGCTGGCGAAGAAGAGGTACGAGCCGGGCGACTGGTCCGACATCGGTCTGCACTGCTCGACCACCGAGCGGCGCGCCGACGAAGCCAGTCGCGATGTGACCAACTGGCTCAAGTGCTACTTCATGCAGGACCGCGTCGGCGAGGAGTTCGAAGGCAGCGTGTCGGCGGTCGTGCCTTTCGGTCTGTTTGTCGCGCTCGATGACGTGTTCATCGAAGGCCTGGTGCATATTTCCGACCTCGGCGCCGATTACTTCCATTACGACGAAGGCAAGCATCGCCTGGTCGGTGAGCGCAGCGGCCGCATCTATCGTCTGGCTGATCGCGTGCGCATCCAGGTCGTGCGGGTCGATCTCGACAACACGCGCATCGATTTCCGACTCGCCGGCGGTGCCGAGCGGGACTTCGGTCGTGTGCCGCAGCAGGCGAAGCTGACGCCCAAGCAGGGCCCGACCGGCGCGGCTTCGCGCCGGCGCGTCGAGCGCGACGCGTCTGCGCGGGAAGATAAGCCGGTATCGCACGCCAAGGGGAAGGCGAAGCCTGTCGCACCGGACGTGACAGCGCCCGCGCCGCGCACTGAACCGCCTGCCCGGGCGCCCAAGCCAAAGGGAAGCAAGGCTGCAGCGCCGAAGCCGGCAGCGAAGAAGACGGCGAAGAGCGCAACGAAGAAGACGACAGGAGAGAAGGGCGCAGTGAGCAAAACCCCGGCGAAGAAGCCGTCTGCCGCCAAGAAGAGCGGCGCCCGCACACCGAAGTCTGCAGTGCCGAAGCGGAGGGTGCGCGAATGAGCGATACCCGCTACATCTTCGGTTTCCACGCGGTCACCGCGAAGATCCGCCACGCCCCGGATGCGGTGAAGGAGCTGTTCGTTTCCACTGCACGCCAGGATGGTCGCATGCGCGACCTGATTCGCGCTGCCGAGGCGTCCGGCGTCAAGTGGGTGCAGATGGAGCCGGCGCGCCTTGACGGGCTCGCCGGCGGCGCCGCGCGTCACCAGGGCGTGGTGGCCCGTGTGCTGGCGCAGATTCCCTATCGCTCGCTCGACGACGTACTCGATACGCTGGCTGAACCGCCGCTGCTGCTGGTGCTCGACGGCATCCAGGATCCGCATAACCTCGGCGCCTGCCTGCGTGTTGCCGACGCGGCCGGTGCGCATGCGGTTGTGGCGCCACGTGACCGCGCGGTCGGCCTGAACGCCACCGCGATCAAGGTGGCCAGTGGCGCGGCCGACACCGTACCGTACGTGACGGTGACCAATCTGGCGCGCAGTCTGCGCGAGATGAAGGAACGCGACATCCTGACCATTGGCGCGGCCGGTGAGGCCGACAAGTCGATGTATGCGGTCGACCAGTCGGGCGCAGTGGCGTGGGTGCTCGGTGCCGAGGGCGACGGCATGCGCCGGCTTACCCGCGAAACCGTCGACGTGCTGGCGTCGATTCCGATGCATGGCACGGTCGAAAGCCTGAATGTGTCGGTGGCCAGCGGCGTGTGCCTGTTCGAGGCGCGGCGCCAGCGCACGGCCCGGGCAGGCTGAGCACGGCTTGTAAGAATCACGGCCCGCGCGCTATACTCGCGGGCTTACCTTGCCTCACCGGATTCGCATGCCGGGAGGTGTAACCGCCGGACAGGCTCGTGTTTGCCCGGCACTGAACCGCAAGGAGATTACATGCGACATTACGAAGTGGTTTTCATCGTCCATCCGGACCAGAGCGAGCAAGTGCCCGCCATGGTCGAGCGCTACCGTACGCTGGTCACTGGCCGCAACGGCAGCATCCACCGTCTGGAAGACTGGGGTCGCCGTCAGCTGGCCTACCCGATCCAGAAGGTGCACAAGGCTCACTACGTGCTCATGAACATCGAGTGCGACGGCGAAACGCTGGCCGAACTCGAGCACGCCTTCAAGTTCAACGACGCCGTTCTCCGCCACCTCACCATCAAGATGCGCAAGGCTGTCGTTACGCCGTCGCCGATGATGAAGGAAGAGAAGTCGCGTTCGCTGCTGGCACCGGCTGCTGAAGCCGCTGCCCCGGCTGCGGAACAGCCGGCGGCTTGACCGAAGGGCAGGGCGCGGTCGGCCCGGCGGCGAACAGCTTCACCTTGTCCGCCACGCTGATCGAACGCGACGCACTGAGACAGACCCCGGCCGGCGTGCCGATCCTGCGTGGATGCCTCGAGCACTTCTCGCAACAGATCGAAAACGGTGCGCCACGCGAAGTACGGTTTGAAACCGATTTCGTGCTGCTGGGAGACCTTGCAAGGATGCTCGCTCAAGCCCCGCTCGGAACGTCGTTGATTGCAGAAGGATTCATGGCCGCCCGCAGTGCGAAAAGCAGGCAGGGCGTCATGCACATAACCCGTATCGAATTCGTGACCTCGGGCAACTGAGCCCGGCGTCGCAACAGTGGAAGGAAACCACCATGGCTTTCAGACCGAAGAACGGCAAGAAGAAGGACGATCGCGGCTCGCGCAGCATGTTCAAGCGCCGCAAGTTCTGCCGCTTCAGCGCAGAGAAGATCGAAGAGATCGACTACAAGGACGTTGAAATCCTGAAGGACTTCATCTCCGAAAACGGCAAGATCATGCCGGCACGCCTGACCGGCACCCGTGCCGGCTACCAGCGTCAGCTGTCGACCGCCATCAAGCGCGCTCGCTTCCTGGCCCTGATGCCTTACACCGACCTGCACCAGTAATCGAGGGAGACGACCATGCAAGTAATCCTGATGGACAAGGTCGCCAAGCTCGGCGATCTGGGCGATGTGGTGAAGGTGCGTGACGGTTACGCCCGCAACTTCCTGATCCCGACTGGCCGCGCCAAGCGCGTGACCCCGGAAAACCTGGCGGCTTTCGAAGCCCGCCGTGCCGAACTGGAAAAGGCCGCTGCCGAACGTCTGGCCGCTGCCAAGGCTGTCGCCGAGAAGCTGGAAGGCTTCATGGTGCAGATCACCCGCAAGGCCGGTGTCGATGGCCGCCTGTTCGGTTCGGTGTCGACTGCCGACATCGCCGAGGCGCTGGCTGCCCAGTCCTTCCCGGTGGACAAGTCGATGGTGCGCATGCCGGACGGCCCGCTGAAGGCCGTGGGCGATGCCCAGTTCGAGATCGCGCTGCACTCGGACGTGATCGCCACCGTGACGGTGTCGGTGCTCGGCGAGCATTGATCGCCGGCCTTCGGGCTGCGTCGGAAAGGCCACCTGCGGGTGGCCTTTTTCGTTGACGCCCATCCGACGGGCGTTTCATCCACAGCGAAGCCCACAGCTTTTCCACAGCTTGTGCAGTTGTCGTGCAGACGCTGCACGGCTAGATTGCGGGATTGCCCCGGCAAGTTCTCCAGAATGAAAAAGACATCATGAGCAGCGTGCGCAACGCACCCGGTCCGGACGCCCAAGCCGCCCAGGCCGCGCAGGACAGACAGGTGGCGGCGCTGAAGCTGCCGCCACATTCGATCGAAGCCGAGCAGTCGCTGATCGGTGGCCTGCTGCTGGACAACAGTACCTGGGACCGCGTTGGCGACCAGGTCAACGAATCCGATTTCTATCGCGACGACCATCGTCGCATCTTCCGCCACATCGCCAAGCTGATCGAGCAGGGCAAGCCTGCCGACGTCGTGACCGTCTATGAATCGATCGAGAAGGGCGATGAGGCGCAGCAGACCGGCGGCCTGGCCTATCTGGGCGAGATCGCCAATAACACGCCGTCGGCGGCGAACATACGACGCTACGCTGAAATCGTCCGTGAGCGCGCCATCCTGCGCAAGCTGGTAAGCGTCGGCGACGAGATCGCAGCCAATGCGCTGACGCCGCGCGGACGCGATGCCAAGACGCTGCTCGACGAAGCCGAGTCGAAGATTTTCGAGATCGCCGAAGCGGGGGCTTCGGCCAGCACCGGCTTCGTCGCCATCCAGCCTATCCTGGTGCAGGTGGTCAATCGCATCCAGGAGCTGTACGACCGCGACGATCCGTCGGAAGTGACCGGCGTGCCGACCGGTTACGTCGATCTGGACGACAAGACGGCTGGTCTGCAGCCTGGAGACATGATCATCGTGGCCGGCCGTCCGGCCATGGGCAAGACCACTTTCGCGCTCAATATCTGCGAACACGTGGCGGTCGAGCTGGGGTTGCCGGTCGCCATCTTCTCGCTCGAAATGCCAGGCACCCAGCTGGCCATGCGTTTCGTGTCCTCCGTTGCCAAGATCGATCAGGGGCGCCTGCGCACGGGCCGCCTGACCGACGACGACTGGGGCCGGCTGACCATGGCGCTGGGCAAGCTGCACGAGGCGCCGATCCATATCGACGAGACCGGCGGCATCAACCCGACCGACCTGCGTGCCCGCGCCCGCCGGCTCTATCGCCAGTGCGGCAAGCTCGGCCTGATCGTGATCGACTACCTGCAGCTGATGTCCGGCACGCGCGACGGCGAGAACCGGACTGCGGAAATTTCGGAAATTTCGCGTGCGATCAAGTCGCTGGCCAAGGAGCTGCACGTGCCCATCATCGCGCTGTCTCAGTTGAACCGCGCGCTGGAGCAGCGTCCGAACAAGCGGCCGGTAATGAGCGATCTGCGCGAATCCGGCGCCATCGAGCAGGACGCCGACATCATCATGTTCATCTACCGGGACGAGGTGTACAACCCGGACACCCAGGACAAGGGGCTGGCCGAAATCATCATCGGCAAGCACCGTAACGGTCCGACCGGCACCGTGGTGCTCGGCTTCCAGGGCGAGCACACCAAGTTCGTCAACGCCGCGCGGCCCGGTTCCTACTGAGGCGCGCGTGACGGTCTGGCTGCGTCGCCTTGCCATCGTCATCGCCGTTCTGGCGGTGCTCGGTGTTGGCGCCTTTCAGCTCGCGCTGCATCTGTTGCGCAGCCAGGTCCAAGCAGCGCTCGGGCCGCGTGGTGAGGTGGCAAGCATCGAGGTCGGGCTGGATGCGGTCGTGCTGTACGAGGTGCGCATCCGCGCGCAGCGCGACGGCGACATGCCGTGGCCGGCCGACGACGAACTGCGTGCGCGGCGGGTCGAGGTGGTGCCGCAACTGCGCGACCTGCTGTCGGCGCGTGTGCGCATCGCGCGCATTACCGTCGAAGGCGCCTATTTGTCCATGCTGCGTACCCGGCAAGGTGGCTTACGCGTGCTGCCCGCCCTGCTCGAAACCGACTCAGCCACCGATGCGGGCGGCAGCGTGCCGCCGGTGCACGTCGCGCGCATCGAACTGCGCGACGGTGCGCTCGATTTCTTCGACGCCAGCGTGCGACGCACGCCGCACCGGCTGGCGCTTGAGGCGCTCAACGCGGATATCGGCCCGATCGACCTGCCGGCCCTGGACAGCGCGACCACGCTGGCGATCGACGGGGCCGTCAAGGGGCCTCGACAGGACGGCCGGCTGGCACTGAATGGCGAAGTCGTGCTGGCTACGCGCGACGCGAAGCTCGAGTTCTCGCTGCGCGGCGTCGATCTGGTCGCCTTCCAGCCCTATCTGATCCAGGCCGCGGAAACCGGCGTCAAGCGCGGCTCGATGGATCTGGACATCCGTCCTGTCGTTGCCGACAAACGACTGAAGGCGCCGGGCACGCTCACGCTGACCGGCCTCGAACTGGCTTCCGGCAACACTTTCATGGGCATGCCGCGAGCGGCGGTGGTCGGGCTGATGAAGGACAGGAACGGTCGCATCAGCGTCGATTTCACGCTGGAAGGGCGCATCGACGATCCGAAATTCTCGCTGAACGAAGGCTTCGCGACGCGCGTCACCAGCGCCATGGCCGAGTCGCTCGGCGTCAGTCTTGGTGGGCTGGTGCGCGGCGTCGGCAACGCCGGCAGTTCGGTGGTGAAGGGTGTGGGCGAGGCCGTCGGCAAGCTGTTCGGCGACTGATTGCCGGCCGATCCGCCGCCCTCGCCAGGCGCGGATCAGCCCGCCTGTGTCCGCGCCTGTTCGGCGCCCTTGAGTTGTGCGCTCAGGCGCTGCAGTTCGGCCCGCATGCGCGCCATCGCGTCTGGCGGCAGACCGGACTGACGGGCGACCTCAGCGTGCACCTCCTCCGCTCTTTCCCGCAGCGCGTGGCCGGCCTCGGTCAGTCGTATCTCGAGTGCCCGTTCGTCCGTGCGGTTGCGCGCCCGGGTGAGATAGCCGTTCGCTTCGAGCCGCTTGAGCAGTGGTGTCAGCGTCGGCGAATCGAGATCCAGCCGCTCGGCCAGCGCCTTCAGCGTCAGCGCGTCTTCCTGCCACAGCACCAGCATCACCAGATACTGCGGATAGGTCAGCCCGAGCGCCTTCAGACCCGGCGTGTAACAGCGCGTGATCGCGTGGGCGGCGGCGTACAGGGCGAAACACAGCTGCTGGTCCAGCAGCATCGGGTCGATGAAGGTCATGGCGATGTCCTCCGTAGGGGGTCAGAGCACTTCTGCAGCGTGGTCGGCCAGACGCGAACGTTCGCCGCGCTGCAGGGTGACGTGACCGCTGTGCGGCCAGCCCTTGAAGCGGTCGACGACATAGGTCAGGCCGGAACTGCCTTCTGTCAGGTAAGGGGTGTCGATCTGAGCGATATTGCCCAGGCACACGACCTTGGTGCCAGGACCTGCGCGCGTGATCAGCGTCTTCATCTGCTTCGGCGTCAGGTTCTGCGCTTCGTCGATGATGAGGAACTTGTTCAGGAAGGTGCGCCCGCGCATGAAGTTCAGCGACTTCACCTTGATGCGGCTGCGGATCAGATCCATCGTCGCGGCGCGGCCCCATTCGCCCGAGCCATTCGGATCGTCCGTCTTGTTCAGTACGTCCAGATTGTCTTCGAGCGCGCCCATCCACGGCGTCATCTTCTCTTCCTCGGTACCGGGCAGGAAGCCGATGTCCTCGCCGACGGGCACGGTAACCCGGGTCATGATGATTTCGCTGTAAAGCTTGGTTTCAAGAACCTGGGTGAGGCCCGCTGCCAGCGTGAGCAGGGTCTTGCCGGTGCCGGCCTGACCGAGCAGCGTGATGAAGTCGACCTCGGGGTTCATCAGCAGGTTCAGCGCGAAATTCTGTTCGCGGTTGCGCGCCAGGATGCCCCACACCGAATTCTTGTGATGGCTGTAGTCAACCAGTGTTTCCAGCACCGCCGTCTTGCCGGCGCGCTCGCGCACCAGCGCGTGGAAGGGCTTGTCCTGCTTGGCGCCGGCTTCCTTGTAGACGAACTCGTTGATCAGCAGATCCGGGCACAGCGGACCCTTGACCCGGTACATCGTGCGGCCGTTCTCCTTCCACGACTCCAGATTGCCGCCGTGCTCGTCCCAGAACTTCTCCGGCAGCTCGCGCGTGCCGGTGTAGAGCATGTCGGTGTCTTCGAGCACCTTGTCGTTGAAGTAATCCTGCGCATGCAGCCCGAGCGCGCGGGCCTTGATGCGCATATTGATGTCCTTGGACACCAGGATGACCTGACGACCCGGATGGCGCTGCGAAAGATGCATCACCACCGCGATGATCTGGTTGTCCGCCTTGGCGGTCGGCAGTGCGGTCGGCAGTACGCCGTTGATCGCTTCGGTCTGCAGCAGCAGATGACCGCTGGCGAGCTCGCTCGATGCCGCGGCCAGCGGGATGCCCTCGGCGATCTTGTCTTCGGCACCGCTGACGATCTCGTCGAGCAGGCGGCTCACCTGACGCGCGTTGCGCGCCACTTCGGTCATGCCCTTCTTGTTGTTGTCCAGTTCTTCGAGCGTCATGATGGGCACGAAGATGTCGTGCTCCTCGAAGCGGAACAGCGACGTCGGGTCGTGCATCAGCACATTGGTGTCGAGGACGAAGAGCTTGGTGGCCGGGGGCGACTTGCGGGAACGGCGGGCAGGGGCTGCTGCGGGGCGTCGGGTGGCCATGTGATCCTGTGGGCGTGAAGTCTCGGGTGGTGTCGTGGGTACGGCGGTTCAGAGCGAGCGGACGAAGGCGAGCACCTCTTCCGCGTGGCCCGGCACCTTCACGCCGCGCCACTCGCGCAGGATAAGGTTGTCCGGACCGATGACGAAAGTGCTGCGTTCCACACCGCGCACCTGTTTTCCGTACATGTTCTTCATCTTCATCACGCCGAACAGCGTGCATGCCGTCTCGTCCGGGTCGGACAGCAGTTCGAACGGCAGTTCGAGCTTGGCCTTGAAGTTCTGGTGCGACTTGATGCTGTCGCGCGAAATGCCGACCACGTCGGCGCCGAGTGCCTTGAAATCGGCGTAGCGGTCGCGGAAGTCCGCACTTTCCGTGGTGCAGCCCGGCGTGCTGTCCTTCGGGTAGAAGTAGATCACCAGCGGCTTGCCGGCAGCGGACAGCAGGAAATCGGCGCCGGAGGTGGAGGGCAGGGTGAAGTCGTCAGCCCGGATTTCGCTCATCGTGTATCGGTCTCCAGTGCTTGCAGAAAGATGGGGTCAGGATGTCGCGTCGGGCAGCAGCAGCGCGGCAGCCACCGCTCGCCCTTCGGCCACCAGAATGTTGTAGGTGCGGGCGGCGGCGAGGGTGTCCATCACCTCGACACCGATGCCTGCTTCGATCATCGGCCGCAGCAGCGAGGGGTGCGGGAAGCGCTGCGTCGGGCCGGTGCCGAGCAGCAGTATCTGCACCGGCAGCGCCGCAAGTTCGGTGAAGTCTTCCGGCTTCAGACGGTCGAGGTCGTCGGCGCCCCAGTCTTCGCGCAATTGCTCCGGCGCGATCAGGATGGTGCGCGTGATCCGGCGTTCGCCGATCTGCAGATAGCCGTCGCCGAAGCCGGTGACCAGCGGAATGGTGGGGCGGGGAGTCTGGTGCAGCTTCACGTCGCGTGGGGAGAAGTCCGGGGTGGTTCGCAACTGTATCGTCGTGGCCGCCAGAACGGTTTTGCCCTGCTTTCGGCGGTCGCTTACAATCATACCTTTTTCGCCTGCCGGCAATGTTGCCAGGGCAGCGGCAAGTGCGCGCGCGCCGCCGCATAGGTAATCCACATGTCCCGCCATACGCCCAAAGAGTCTTCCGAGTCCGCCATCGTGCATCCGCCGGTCACCAAGTCGTCCAAGCTCGCCAACGTCTGTTACGACATCCGCGGCCCCGTCCTCGCCCGGGCCCGCCAGATGGAGGAGGACGGCCACCGCATCATCAAGCTCAACATCGGCAACCTCGCGCCTTTCGGCTTCGATGCGCCGGAAGAGATCGTGCAGGACGTGATCCGCAATCTGCCCGACGCCGCCGGCTACACCGACTCGCGCGGCCTGTTCGCGCCGCGCAAGGCCATCATGCAGTACTGCCAGGAGAAGAAGATTCCCGGCGTCGGCGTGGACGACATCTTCATCGGCAACGGCGCGTCCGAGCTGATCGTGATGGCGATGCAGGGTCTGCTCAACACCGGTGACGAGGTGCTGGTACCAGCGCCCGACTATCCGCTGTGGACCGCCGCGGTGACGCTGGCCGGCGGCACTGCCCGCCACTACATCTGCGACGAGGGCGCCGACTGGATGCCCGACCTCAACGACATCCGCTCGAAGATCACGTCGAGCACGCGCGCCATCGTCATCATCAACCCGAACAATCCGACCGGCGCGCTGTACTCGGACGACCTGCTGCGCGACCTGGTGCAGATCGCGCGCGAGCACAAGCTCATCGTGTTCGCCGACGAGATCTACGACAAGACGCTGTACGACGGCGCGACCCACACCTCGATCGCCTCGCTGGCCGACGATCTGCTGTTTGTCACCTTCAACGGCCTGTCGAAGAACTACCGTGCCTGCGGCTACCGCGCCGGCTGGATGGTGGTGTCCGGCGACAAGCGCCACGCGCGCGACTACATCGACGGCCTGAACATGCTGGCGTCGATGCGCCTGTGCTCAAACGTGCCGGGCCAGTTCGCGATCCAGACCGCGCTCGGCGGCTACCAGAGCATCAACGACCTGATCAAGCCGGGCGGCCGTCTGGCGCGTCAGCGCGACGTGGCGTGGGAACTGCTCACCGACATCCCGGGTGTGAGCTGCGTCAAACCGCGCGCTTCGCTCTACCTCTTTCCGAAGCTTGATCCGAAGATCTACCCGATCGAGGACGACCAGCGCTTCATCCTCGAACTGCTGGAAGAACAGCGCGTGCTGCTGGTGCAGGGCACCGGCTTCAACTGGCCGCGTCCGGACCACTTCCGCGTCGTCTTCCTGCCGCACGAAGACGATCTGCGCGACGCCATCGGCCGCATTGCCCGCTTCCTCGACGGCTACCGCAAGCGCCATGGCACCTGAGTCGCCGACGCTCGAAGTGCTGCGCGTGGCGGGCGCTCGCGCGGTAACGGAACCGGGCTTGCTCGCCCGGGCCGAAGCCGTGCATCGCGCGCTGCGGCCGGATCTGCCGGCCGACTACGCCGGCACGATGCAGGGCATCGTGGCCGATGGTGGCGAGATCGCGGTGGCCGTCGCCGACGGAGAGGTCGTCGGTGTCACGGTCTTTCGCAGCTATCGCAACACGTCCTGCGGAGTGTTCTTCTACGTCGATGATCTGGTGACCGACCCGGCAGCGCGCTCGCGCGGCGTCGGCAAGCGGCTGCTCGACTGGCTGGCGGCCGAGGCGAAGGCGCGCGGCGCGACCCGGCTGCGGCTGGATTCCGGCACCCATCGCGTCGATGCGCACCGCTTCTACCATCGCGAAGGCATGCACATCGCCTGTTTTCATTTTTCGCGGGACCTGGCCTGACCGGCCCGCGGCACCCATTACAAGACGAGGGACAGCATGAAACCCATCAACGTAGGCCTGCTCGGCATCGGCACCGTCGGCGGCGGCACCTGGACGGTGCTCACCCGAAACCAGGAAGAAATCACCCGTCGCGCCGGTCGCCCGATCCAGATCACCGCCGTTGCCGACCGCGACGTCGAGCGCGCGAAGTCGATGACCGGTGGTGCCGCCCGCGTGACCGGCGACGCCTTCGAGGTGGTGCGTGATCCCAGCATCGACATCGTGGTCGAGCTGATCGGCGGCTACACCGTGGCCAAGCAGCTGGTGCTGGAGGCGATCGCCAACGGCAAGCACGTGGTCACTGCCAACAAGGCGCTGCTCGCCGTGCACGGCCAGGAAATCTTCGCCGCGGCGCAGGCCAAGGGCGTCATGGTGGCGTTCGAGGCGGCCGTGGCGGGCGGCATTCCCATCATCAAGGCGGTACGCGAAGGCCTGACCGCCAACCGCATCGACTGGATCGCCGGCATCATCAACGGCACCACCAATTACATCCTGTCGGAAATGCGCGACAAAGGTCTCACCTTTGCCGACGCGCTGGCCGACGCGCAGCGTCTGGGCTATGCCGAAGCCGACCCGACCTTCGACATCGAAGGCGTCGATGCCGCCCACAAGATCACGCTGCTGTCGGCGCTCGCCTTCGGTATCCCGGTGCAGTTCGACCGTGCCCACATCGAGGGCATCACCAAGCTGACCGCCGAGGACATCCGTTACGCCGAGGAACTGGGCTACCGCATCAAGCTGCTGGGCATCACGAAGCGCAAGGCCGACGGTTTCGAACTGCGTGTGCATCCGACGCTGATCCCGTCCAAGCGCCTGATCGCCAACGTCGAAGGCGTGATGAACGCCGTGGTGGTGAAGGGCGACGCGGTGGGCGCGACGCTTTACTACGGTCGCGGCGCCGGCGCCGAACCGACGGCCAGCGCGGTCATCGCCGACCTGGTCGACGTGACCCGTCTGCATACCGCCGACCCGGAACACCGCGTACCGCACCTCGCCTTCCGCGCCGATCAGCTGTCGGATACGCCCATCCTGCCGATCAGCGAGGTCGAAAGCGCCTACTACCTGCGCCTGCGCGTGCAGGACAGACCCGGCGTGCTGGCCGACATCACGCGCATCCTCGCCGACCAGGGCATCAGCATCGACGCGATGCTGCAGAAGGAACCGTCGGAAGGCGAGCAGCAGGCCAACATCATCATGCTGACCCACGTCACCCGCGAAAAGCAGGTCGATGCAGCCATCGTCCGCATCGAGGCGCTGGACAGCACGGTGGGCGCGGTGACGCGCCTGCGCCTGGAAGAACTGAACGGCTGAACGGACAGGCCGGCGCTCAGCCGGCCTGAGCGGGGCCGGCGCTCATCGCGTCGGCCAGTTCGATGCGGTGATACAGCGCCGCCACCACGTCGGTGCGATCCAGCATGCCGACCAGACGGTCGGCGCCATTGATCACCGGCACTGCCGGCTGACGACCGGAGGCCAGCGCCTCGGCCGCGTCGGCTACGCTGTCGTTCTGGCGCAGCACCAGCACGCCGTCGCGCACCTCGCGCATCATCTGTCCGACCACCTCCGCCTTGTCCGAGTGCGTGTGCGGTGAGCGCGCCAGCAGATGGCGCACGGCCTCGCCCATCGAGCGATTCGCCTCGGGCGACACCTCGCGCAGGAAGTCCTCCAGCGACAGAAGGCCGATCACCCGTCGGCTGCGGTCGACCACCGGCAGCGTATCGACGCGCAACTTGCGCATCAGCAGCCAGGCGTCTGCCAGCGGCGTTGCGAATTCGACGGCGGGCGCCGTGACGGCGCCATCGATCAGATCGCCGCAGCGCATGCGATGCACGCGCTTGAAGGCGTGCCGCAGTGTGCGCTCGTAGAGATCGACCAGATCGTCCTCGCGGATGTCGAGGAAGCTGTCGATCTCGCTCAGCGCCGCCTCCAGGTCGCGATGGGCGATGACAGGCGGCGCCTGATGCATCTGCTGCTGGGCGGCAGGCGGCGTGCCCTGGGGATAATGGCGGCCAGGGACGAGATTGTTCACCACCATCACCGCCACCATGATGGCGATCGTGTTCGCCGCCGTCGCCATCAAGGCAGGCTCGATGGCCGTACCCTGTGCGGCGGCCATGGCCATGGTCAGCGCCATCGCGCCAGCGGGCGGGTGGATGCAGCGCGCCCACGCAGTAAGCCAGATCGACGCCGCCAGTGCGACCGCCATCACCCACGGTCCGGCCGGCAGCCAGTGACCGCAGGCATAGCCCAGCGGCGCGGACAGCAGCAGGCCGCCGATCACCGACCACGGTTGAGCCAGCGGACTGTGCGGCAGCGCGAACAGGATGACGGAGGTCGCGCCCAGCGGCGCCAGGATGCGTTTTTCTTCGGCGCCGAGCGGCAGCACGAAAAGCACGCCCTCGAACAGCAGCAGGCCGAAGAAGCCGGCGAGCGTGCTGCGCCAGCGTTCTGCGCGGGACAGCGGCGGGGCATCCGATACCAGATGACGCCGCAGCAGTTCGGTCAGGCCGGTCATCGAATCGGTCCGGGCAAAGCGCGCCAGTCTACCTGTATGCCCCATTGTGGTGCGAACATGTACCCATAACCACAGCGCACGCCGGCGCGGGCCGGGCAGCGCCCTGTGCTAGATTAATGCCCCCTGCGCGTGCTCCGCGCGCCGCCTTTCGACCACGAATCCGATGCACGACGCGATGTACTACGTATCCACCCGCGGCCAGGCGCCGCAGAAGCGCTTCACCGAAATCCTGCTGGGCGGCCTGATGGAAGATGGCGGTCTCGCCATGCCGGTGCGGTACCCGCGGTTCACCGTGACCGATCTCGAAGCGATGCGCGGCATGGATTACCGCCAGCTCGCCTTCGCCATCCTGTCGCGCTTCGCCGACGACATTCCGGCCGCCGACCTGAAGGCGCTGATCGACCGCACCTATACGCCGGAGGTGTATCGAAACACGGTGTCCGGGTCGGATGCGCGCGACATCACGCCGCTGTACACGCTGGAGTCCGGCCTGCATCTGCTCGAACTGTCCAACGGTCCGACGCTGGCGTTCAAGGACATGGCGATGCAGCTGCTCGGCAATCTGTTCGAGTACGCGCTGGAAAAAAGCGGCCAGCAGCTGAACATCTTCGGCGCCACGTCCGGCGACACCGGCTCCAGCGCGGAATACGCGATGCGCGGCAAGCACGGCGTGCGCGTGTTCATGCTGAGCCCGCACGGCAAGATGAGCCGTTTCCAGACGGCGCAGATGTTCAGCCTGCAGGATCCGAACATCTTCAACATCGCGGTGCGCGGCGTGTTCGACGACTGCCAGGACATGGTCAAGGCGGTGTCCAACGATCTCGATTTCAAGTCGAAGTACTGCATCGGCACGGTCAATTCGATCAACTGGGCGCGCGTGTCGGCCCAGGTCGTTTACTACTTCAAGGGCTATTTCGCGGCGACGAAGCACAACGGCGAACAAGTGAGCTTCACCGTGCCGTCCGGCAACTTCGGCAACGTGTGCGCCGGCCACATCGCTCGCATGATGGGCCTGCCCATCCGTCACCTGGTGGTCGCGACCAACGAGAACGACGTGCTCGACGAGTTCTTCCGCACCGGCGTCTATCGTCCGCGCGCCACCGCGGAAACGCTGCACACGACCAGCCCGTCGATGGACATTTCCAAGGCCAGCAATTTCGAGCGCTTCATCTACGACCTGACCGGCCGCGATGCGGAGGCGGTGCGGGCGATGTGGGGCGAGGTCGATCGCGGCCGTCCGTTCGATCTGTCGGCGTCGTCGCTGTTCGGCAAAGTGGCGTCCGAATACGGATTCCAGTCCGGTGCCAGCAATCATGCGCACCGCGTCGCCACGATGCGGCTGGCCAACGAACGCTGGGGGCGCGCGATCGACACGCACACCGCCGACGGCCTCAAGGTCGCGCTGGAGCGGCGCGAGGCCGGCGTGCCGATGATCGTGCTGGAAACTGCGCTGCCGGCAAAGTTCTCGGAAACCGTGGTCGAGGCCCTGGGTCGCGAACCGGTACGCCCGGCCGGCATGGAAAACCTGGAATCGCTGCCGCAGCGTTTCGAGGTGATGGATGCCGACGTGGCGGCCATGAAGGATTACATCGCGCGCCACGCCGGCTGAGCGCAGGGGCGGTCGCCCCACGGATTCAAGACATCCGCCGGCCTGCCGTAGACCCGTACATCGAACTGTGTACGTACGGGGACAACTCATGGGTGAGCCGGTGAACGCATCGCTTGAAGCACTGCAACGACTTTCGGCCGAACTGGAATCGGGGGACATCGTGTTCCCGACCAGCATCGACGTTTCGCTGCGCATCCGCCAGGCGCTCGAGAATCCGGACATCAACATCAACGAGGTCGCGCGCCTGGTCGGCGCCGAGCCGGTGCTGAGCGCGAAAGCGCTGCGTCTGGCCAACTCGGTCGCCTACAACCGCAGCGGCAACGAAATCACCGACGTGCGCACTGCTGTGAACCGGGTCGGCACCGAGCCGATCCGCATGCTCACGATGTCGCTCATCGTCCGCCAGATGGTCGACGCGCGTGCCGACGAGCGGCTGCGTGTGATGACGCACGACCTGTGGCAGCACACGATTCACGTGTCGGCACTCAGCTTCGTGATCGCGCGCCGGCTGTCCCGACTGAACGCCGATGCGGCGATGTTCGCCGGCGTCGTGCACGAGATCGGCCAGTTCTACCTGCTGGCCCGGGCGTCCGCCTTCCCGGCGCTGCTGCAGCGCGAGGAGGAATTGAGCGGCCTGATGTTCAGTTTCAGCCGCAGTGTCGGTCGCGCAGTGCTCGAATCGCTGAAGGTGCCGACCCAGATCATTGATGCGGTCGACGATCCGTCGATCACGGGTCCGGTCGTGCCGCCGCGTTCGCTGGCCGACGTTCTTTTCCTGGCCGAGAGCATGGCGGCCTTCCCCAACCCGTTCTGCAGTGCGACGGCGGAGCACGACGCGGCGATCGCCGAGACGGTCACCGCCGACATCGACAACGAAACGCTCGACGCGGTGGTCGCTGAGTCGCAGGAGGAAATCGATTCCATCATCGCGACACTACAGGTGTGATCGGCTCGACCGCCGGGGAGGGCCTCAAGTCCGCGCCCGGCGGACCGTTAATTTCGGTGAAATCTGATAACAGCTGAACCAGGGCAAACCCGTCGAAAGACGGCGACGCAAAGTTTCCGGTCTACAGGGTGACGACACCCCATGACAGCGGGGCCGCCGCTATACTGCGCCACAGGTTGCGCTCCGACCTGAAACTTGCCCGGGTTTCGGCCTTTTCACGTCGCGTTGAGCGACCGCAAAGGTAAACAATGAGCGCCGCTTCACCGATGCCTCCCAATCTGCCGCCCGAACGCGGACGCGTTATCAACGACTGCCGCGATTTCACGCTGCGTCGTCTGCGCGAATCGCTGCACGGCATGCTGACCAAGATCGAAGAAGATCTGGTCGCGCGTGCAGAAGCCGAGCTCGACCGCGACCAGCGCAACCTCTACATGTTCACCTGCGGCAAGGCCCGCGAGAACTGGGCCGGCATCGAGCAGGCCTTCATCGACAATCTTTCGCGTTATTTCGACGCCCGCGTGCGCGGTGAGCCGCTGAAGGCCTCCGCCGCCGCCACGCCGAAATCGCTCGACGAACTGAGCCTGGTCGAAGAGGACGTGCTGACCCAGGATCTGGCGGTCAGCGAGATCACCCGCAAGCTGAAGGAACACTGCGACGAGGATCTGTACGCGGTCGAACAGCGACTGGGCAGCCTGCTCGGCAAGCAGGATCCGACCGATGCCGACAACCCGATCGGTACCGAGGCCATTGCCAACGCGCTGCGCGCGGCGTCCGAAGAGGTCGACCCGGGCGTGCAGATGCGGCTGGTGCTGCTGCAATCGCTCGAACAGCAGATTTCCAACGAGCTGGCCCGTCTCTACCAGGAACTGAATACCCGTCTGGTGCGCCAGAACGTGCTGCCCGGACTGCGCCGCGGGTTCCGGCGTGCACCGATGGCAGGGGCGCGGCCGCGCGGCGCCGGGCCTGCACCGGGTGGCGAGCAGGCCGCGATGCCGCGGCCGGACTTCGGCACCGTGTCATCGGTACAGGGCTTCGGCAGCGCGTCGATGACGCAGGGTTTCGGCACGGCGTCGATGCATCAGGGCTTCGGCGATCCGTCGATGTCGGGCGTTGGCGGTTTCGATGGCGAGGGCGACATCTATGCGATGCTGGCCCAGCTGGTGCAGGGTCAGATGGCTGCCCAGGGCATTCCGATGCCGGCTGCCGGCGGCAGCGGGCCCGCCGCCGGCTTCACGCCGGCCTCGCCCTTCGTGTTCGAGGCGCTGAGCGCGTTGCAGGCCGAGGCCGATCATCTGCCGGTGAGTTCCGGTGTCGGGCTTCCCGTTCCGGTCAATGTTCTGCGCGATTTCCGCAGTTCCGATCTCGGCCGGCATCTGGGGCAGTTCGACGCGATCACGGTCGACATCGTCGCGATGCTGTTCGACCTCATCTTCGACGACGCGAACATCGCCGATCCGATCAAGGCACTGGTCGGCCGGCTGCAGATCCCGCTGGTCAAGGTGGCCATGCTGGATCGCAGCTTCTTCTCCAGCAAGGCGCACCCGGCGCGCCGCCTGCTCGATCTCATTTCTCAGGCCATGCTGCGCTGGGGCCGCGATGTCGGCCACGACGATCCGCTGTACGTGAAGCTGGCGGAAATCGTCGATCGCATCCTGCGCGACTTCGAGCGCGACATGAGCCTGTTCGAGGCCTGCAACAGCGATCTCGAAAGCTTCATCGAGGCGCTCGAATCCGAGGAGTCGCAGCGTGCCGAAACGGCCGCCCGTCTGGCCGAAGAGCGCGAACAGGAACGTCTGCGCCGCGACGATGCGCGTCGCGCCGCCGACGACGCCGTCGACGACCGTCTGCGCACGCCGCTGCCTGCGGTGGTGCAGAACCTGCTCGACGGCGTCTGGCGCCGCTTGCTGCGCACGCTTGCCGAGCGCGGAACCGATACCGAGGTCGATTACCGGCAGGCTCTGGTGACGGCCGACGAACTGATCTGGAGCGTGCAGCCGAAGAGCGATCCGGAAGAGCGGCGCAAGCTGGTGCAGGCGCTGCCCGGCCTGCTGCGCCGGCTGAATCAGGGTTTCGACACGGCCGAAGCGCATCCGGCCGACAAGTTGCTGCTGCTCAACGGCCTGTTCGATCTGCACGCACAGTGGATCAAGCCAGGGGCGACGCCTGGCGCACCGCCCCCGGTGAAACAGTGGGTGCCGGGCGAGGGCTCGGCGAATGACGCGGTGCCGGCGCCCGAGGTGGTGACAGAGCACGTCGAGCAGGATGGCCTCGAGTACGAGGACATTTCGCTCAATCTGCCGGCGCATCTCGATATTGCCGACGAAGGCCGGGTGGCCGAGCTGAAGCGTGGCGACTGGGTCGAGTTCAAGCAGCCCGACGGCAGTTTTTCGCGCATGCGCCTGAACTGGGTCAGTCCGCAGCGTGGCATCTATCTGTTCACCAATCCCGGTTCGCCGCGGGCCACCTCGATTGCGCCCGACGCGCTGGCGCTGCAGCTGGCGCGGGGCGAAGCGCGTATCGTCGATGCGGCGCCGATGTTCGAACGCGCGGTCAGTCAGGCGCTGGCACAGCCGCGCGACGAGCTTGCCGCCGGCTGAGTGTCCCGCGCGCGGCAGCGCATTCAGCGCGTGTGCTGGCGATCGTGCTTCTGGTGGCGGATGCTGCGCTTGGCGCGGTCCTGCATCTTTTCCATGCGCAGCGCCTCCTTCCTGTTCAGCGAGCCGTCGGCCAGTGCCCGGTTTTCGGCGTGATCGATGTGCGCCTGCTGGTGTTCGAGCCGCGTTGCCTCGCGCTGGGTGAGGTTGCCACTTTCGACGCCGTGGTCGATGCGCTGTTCCTGCCGTACCTGACGCGCGTCGATGCGTTGCTCCATGCGCTCGGAGGGCGTCTGCGCCAGCGCGCTGCCGGCGACGAGCAGGGGGGTGATGGCGAGCAGGCCGGGGATGAGTTTCATGGTGTTCTCCGCAGGTTCAGCGTCGGCGGGATGCGTCTGCTGTGACCGTGAGACGCGTCGCCCTGGCCGGCCCTTACGCGCCGCCGCTGTAAGCGGATGTAATGTGCGCTCAGGCGCGTAAGGAATGCCGCGCCGCGGCGTCAAACTGTCGTGTCCATCCTTCTGCTTGCGATGATGATCTTTCGTCTGACCCTGCTGTGTGGCCTGCTCTGGGCAGGTGTCGCGCAGGCCGAAGTGCCGGCGGTGCCGGACCCGGGTGCCTGGAGTGCCTTGCCCGCCGACCGGCGGGAAGCGCAGGCGCACGAACTGCGGCAGAAGCTGAAGGCGGCCACGCCAGAGGAGCGGCGCGAGTTCCGCGCCCGGCTGCGCGAGCGTCTGTCGTCGCTGCCGCCGGAACAGCGCCGGGAAATGAGCGAGCGGCTGCGCGAGGACTGGAGATCGATGAGCGCGACCGAACGCGAGCGCCTGCGCGCCGAACGGCGCGCCTACATACAATCGTTGTCGCCGGACGAGCGGCGCGCGCTGTTGCGCGAGCGCCGCGAAATGCTCGAGCAGATGACACCCGAAGAACGCCGGCGGCTCAAACGTGAACTTGAACGCTGAGGGCGCGCTGTCCGGCTTCGGTGTGCTGCTGCCGACCGGCTGGCGCAGCGACGCGCTGTTGCTGCAGCAGGCGAGGGCGGGTGAGCGGGTGGCCAGTGACGAACTGGTGAAACGCCTGCTGCCGCCAGCCCATGCGCTGGCCTGGAAACTGACCGGCGACGCCGCCGAATCCGACGACGTCGTGCAGGAGGCGTTCTGCCGCCTGTGGCAGCACGCAGGGCGCTTCGAGGGAAGGGCGCAGCTGTCCACCTGGTTCCTGAGCATCGTGCGCAACCTGTGCATGGACCGCTTCAGGCGCAGCCGGCCGCGCGCCGACGAGGCGGAACTCGAATCGCTGGCCGATCCGCAGCCCACGCCGGAGGAGCACTGGCAGGCGGCGGCGCGCAGCGGCGCATTGCGCGCCGCCCTGGCAGGTCTGCCCGAGCGCCAGCGCGCGGCACTGATGATGTGGGCCTGGCAGGAGTACGATGTGGCAGCGATCGCGCGCGAGCTCGGCATTGCCGACAATGCCGCGCATCAGCTGCTGTTCCGGGCGCGCACGCGCCTGAAGGCCCTGCTGGCCGGGGAGACCGACGATGACTGAACGATTTTCTGATGACGCGCTGCGCAGCGCACTGCGTTCGCTGCCGCCACCGCCGGTGCATGCCGCACTGACGGCACGCGTGCGGGACGGCGCGCCGCGTCGTGCCGCGTCGGCGTGCCCGCGCTGGGTGACGGGCGTTGCGCTCGCCGCGCTGGTGCTCGCCGTGGCGGCCGGCGTGTTCGAGTACCGTGCGTGGCAGGAAACCGAAGAGCTCGCGCAGCTCGACGAGCTGTCGATCACTACCATGCTGGTTCTTTGACGCAACGGGTTTTCACCGTCGGGCCGGCCTGCTACGCTGCGCCGCTGCCTTGCCGATGGAGTGCATCAAATGCTGATTGACCGCCAACGTTCCTCGCTGCTGCTGATCGACATGCAGGAGCGCCTGCTGCCGGCGATGGACGACGCCGACCGCCTGCTGGACAACGTCGTGTGGATGGTGAAGATCGCACAGCGGCTGTCGGTCCCGGTATTGGTCAGCGAGCAGTATCCAAAGGGCCTCGGGCCGACGGTGCAGACCCTGCGCGACCTGATCCCGGCCGAATCCATCGTACCCAAGATGCATTTTTCATGCGTTTCCGACGGCTGCCTGAAACCCTTGCTGGACGAGGCGCGGCCGCAGGTCATCGTATGCGGCATCGAGTCGCACATCTGCGTGCTGCAGACCTCGATGGATCTTCAGTCCAGCGGCCGTCAGGTGTTCGTCGTCGCCGACTGCGTCGCCTCGCGCGACCCGTCCAACCGCGGCCTTGCGCTGGAGCGTCTGCGCCAGCACGGCGTTGTCATCGTGTCGCGCGAAATGGTCGCCTTCGAATGGCTGGGCGCGGCAGGGTCCGAAGAATTCCGCGAGATCAGCCGCACCTATCTGCGCTGACGTCAGCCAGCGTGGCGCAGCCGCACAGCGCCATGCTCATTTCCAGTTCGTCGCGCAGCAGCCGGATCACGTGCGCGACGCCGAGCGCGCCGCCAGCGGCCAGACCCCACAGACAGGGGCGTCCGACGAGCACCGCGCGGGCGCCGAGCGACAGCGCGCGCAGCGCATCGGCTCCGCTGTCGATGCCGCTGTCGAACAGCACCGGCACGTCGTCGCCGACCGCAGCGATCACCGCCGTCAGGCAGGACAGGGCCGGTGGCGCGCAGTCCAGCACACGCCCGCCGTGGTTCGACACGACAACCCCGTCGCAACCGCGATCGACGGCGCGCGCGGCGTCCGCCGCGTGCAGCACACCCTTGATCAGCAGCGGCACCGGCGTGCGCGCGCGCAGCCAGGCGAGGTCGTCCCAGCCGGGCGCGTCGCCCATCCAGCCGTCGAACACCTCGCTCTGCCCTGGCTGCAGTTGGCGGCCGACCGGAGCGTCGATATTCACCGCGTGCACGTCGGCCGGCAGCGGTGAGGCCGCAAGCTTGATTGGCGCATCGACGGTGAACACCACGCAGCGATAGCCGGCGGCGAGCGCGCGATCGAGCAGGCGTGCCGTGCGCTCGCGGTCGCCCTGCCAATAGAGCTGGAACCACAGCGGTTTCTCGGCCGCACGGGCGATCTGTTCAAGCGGCTGGCTGGCCAGCGTGCTGACGACCATCTGCCCGTCCTGCGCCGCGGCCGCCATTGCGCTCGCACACTCACCGTCCGGATGCTGCAGGCGCTGGTAGGCGATCGGCGCCAGCAGCAGCGGGTGGCCCAACATTTCGCCGAACAGTTCGATCCGCGTATGGCCGCCGCGCACGTCGGTCAGCGGTCGCGGCCACAGCGGCATGGCGTCGAGCGCTGCACGGTTGGCGCGACCACATATGGTGTCGCGGCCGCCGTCGAGGTAGTGCCAGATGTCCGGATGCAGCAGTTCGCGCGCCCGCTCGCGGTAGCCGGCGATCGACTGCGGCAGGTTGAGCGGCGCGTTCAGGCCGAACCCCAGCGGCGCAGCAGGTTGTGATAGATGCCGGTGAGCTTGACCATGGACGGCGTTTCGCCCAGCTGCTGGCGCAGCGTCAGCAGTTCCATGTCGAGGTCGAACAGCAGGCGGCGCTGCTCGGCGTCGCGCACCATGCTCTGGATGAACATGAAGCAGGCGATGCGGGCGCCGCGCGTCACCGGCGTCACCTCGTGCACCGACGACGACGGGTAGAGCACCAGGCTGCCGGCCGGCAGCTTGACGCTGTGCCGACCGAAGGTGTCGTCGATCACCAGTTCGCCGCCGTCGTACTCATCCGGATCGGCGAGGAAGAGGGTGGCCGACAGGTCGGCGCGCACATAGCCGCTGCCGTCCGGCATCGCGCGCATCGCGTTGTCGATGTGCTGTCCGTAGCGGTTGCTGCCGCCGGCATAGCGGTTGAAGAAGGGCGGCAGTATCTTCGCCGGCAGTGCGGCGCTGAAGAACAGCGGTTCGCGGTTCAGCGCCGCCAGCACGCGCCGGCGCAGCTCCGGCAGCGTCGGGGCGCTTTCCGGCACCTGCTGGTTGTTCTTCACGACCGTCGCCTGCGATCCGGCGGTGAGGGCGCCACTGGCCCACTCGGAACGGTCGAGCAGATCGCGGAGGGCGGCGACTTCTTCGCCGGACAGCAGGTCGTCTATCGTCAGCAGCATCGGAGTGAATTCATGGCGGACAGCAGGGCCGCGCGGCCGTCACCCGGACGGCGCTGGCCGCCGGCAAGTTCGAAGAAGTAGTTCTCGTTCCGCAGCTTATACACGTTCAGGCACGGCTTGGGATCCAGGCTGACTTGACGCAGCGCAAGCGGCGCGCATACCGGGATGCGACCGCCATCGAGGCAATGGCGCGGGGTGTGCTCGACGGGGCGCGTCGCGCTCAGAGATAGAGCACGGCCGGGAAGACGGTGACGGCCAGTACGAACACCAGCCATTCGAGGTTGTTGCGGGCGAGGAAGCCGGTGAAGTGCAGGATGAGCACCGTGATCGCCACAACGTAGTACAGGATGAACCACATCAGACGGAATCTCCGCGAGTAGGGGCTGGCGCCGGACGCTCAGCGTTCGACGTGGCGAAGTGAAAGGTCGATGGCGCGGACGTTCTTGGTCAGGACGCCGATGGAGATGCGGTCCACGCCGGTTTCGGCGATCGCCCGCACGCGGTCGAGGTTCACGCCGCCGGACGCTTCGAGTTCGGCGCGACCTGCGTTGATGGCGACCGCTTCGCGCATCTGTTCGATGGACATGTTGTCGAGCAGCACCATGGTGGCGCCAGCGTCGAGCGCCTCGCCCAACTGGGCCAGCGTCTCGACCTCGATCTGGATGAAGGCATTCGACGGTGCGATGCCGCGCGCGCGCGCCAGTACCGGGCGGATGCCGCCGGCGGCCATGATGTGGTTTTCCTTGATCAGGATGCCGTCGTACAGTCCCATGCGGTGATTCAGGCCGCCGCCGACGGTGACCGCATACTTCTGCGCCAGCCGCAGGCCGGGCAGGGTCTTGCGGGTGTCGACGATGCGTGCCGAGGTGCCGGCGATGGCGTCGACGAAGCGACGCGTGATGGTGGCGGTGGCCGACAGCAGCTGGACGAAGTTCAGCGCGGCACGCTCGGCGGTGAGCAGGGCGCGGGTTTCCGACAGGATTTCACACAGCCGCTGGTCCGGCGCGACCCACTCGCCTTCGGCCACATGCCAGGCGACGGTCGCTTTCGGGTCGAGCGCACGCAGGCAGGCTTCGAACCAGTCGCGGCCGCACAGCACTGCTTCCTCGCGCGCTGTCACCATGCCGGTGGCGGCGCGTCCGGCCGGGATCAACCGTGCGGTCAGGTCGCCGGTGCCGACGTCCTCGGCCAGCGCCTGCGACACGTTGCGTTGTATTTCGATGGACAGCTGATCGTTTTCCCGCATGGCTCGTCTTCTGTATTTGTCGCGGCGCATTCTAGCATCGGCCTGCCCCGGCCCATGCGAGCCGCAAGGCTGGCACAGGCAATCCGGCCTTCCTCCCAAGTTCGTCACGAATCGGCTTCACGTGCGCGCCGCCATGCTTAAAGTTGCGCTGCTCGCTGCCGTAGCAGGGGAATCAATACGAGAGCCGACTCGAACAGGCTCCGCTCGCATCGTCCTTTTGGGGAGAAGGAAATGTTCATCCACGTGGACGCGCCGCTGGCGCGCGGCCCGGCATCGCCCTGTCGATGCGGGGCGCTGCTGCCATGACAGGGCAATACCACCCGCTTCTGGTTGCACTGTCACTGCTGGTGGCGGTGATGGCTGCCTGGTCCGCACTCGATCTGTCGCAACGCATCCATAGCACCGACCGGCGCGCCGCGCGCATCTGGCTCTTTTCCGGTGCGCTGGTGCTCGGAACCGGCATCTGGTCGGTGAACTTCGTCGGCATGCTCGCCTATGCGCTGCCGATGCAGACCGGCTTTGACCTGATCATCACCGTGCAGTCCTGGCTGATATCGGTCGGCGTATCGCTGTTCGCGCTGCTCTGCGTCAGTCGGCTGGCACCGGCGCAGCGACTGCGCGCTCCGCTGGCCCTGGTCGTCGGCGCCGGTATCGTGATGGTGTTCCACCTTGCGTTGTCGGCGATGCGTATCGAACCGGCGGTCGGATACCGTCCGGGTCTGCTGGCGCTGGCCGTGCTGCTGGCCTGGGCGCTGGCAGCGGCGACCGCCCGCGCACTGCTCAGGATGCGTGCGCTCGATGGTCGCGCGCTCTATCTGTTCAAGGTGCTGGCGTCGATGGCTATCGGGCTCGTGCTGTGCGCAGTGCACTACATCTGCATGGCGGCCGTGCGCTTCGAGGCGAATGCGGTCAGCCTGGCCAAGCACGAGATCGATCCGACCTGGCTGGGGCTGACCATCGCCGTCGCGGCCATCGGCTTCACCTGGATAGGCAGCGTCGCCGCGCTGTTTGATGCCCGCATGGAACATCGCACGCGGCAGCTCGCGATGCGTCTGAAGGCGGCCAACAGCGAACTGATGCACGCGGCGCTGCACGACCCGCTGACCGATCTGCCGAACCGCGTCAATTTCGATGCCGCGCTGGCCGAGGCGGCCGAGCGCGTGCGGGGGCGAGGGGCGCGACTGGCGGTGCTGTTCGTCGATCTCGATGGCTTCAAGCCGGTCAACGACGTGCTCGGTCACCACGTCGGCGACGAGGTACTCAAGTGCGTGGCGCGCCGGCTGCGCAACGGTCTGCGTGAAGGCGACCTGGTGGCCCGCATCGGCGGCGACGAGTTCGTCATGCTGTCCGAGGGCGCGATCGATGCCGAAGGTGCCGGCCGGCTGGCGCAGCGCCTGGTCGATGCCGCCAGCCAGCCGATGCTGATCGGCACCCATGAGATACAGGTGTCGGCGTCGGTCGGTGTCGCGCTGTTTCCCGACGACGGCGACGAGAATCGCGTGCTGGTCTGCGCCGACACCGCGATGTACGCCGCCAAGCACGCTGGTCGCAACACCTGGCGCCTGTACTGCGAGGACATGGACGGCGGCGGTGCCGACATCCTCGGCATGCAGCGTGCGATCCGCCGTGCGCTCGACAACGACGAGTTCGTACTGCACTACCAGCCCAAGGTAAGTGCGGTCGATGGCGAATTGCGCGGTGTCGAGGCGCTGATCCGCTGGCAGGACCCGGAGCGCGGCATGGTGCCGCCGGTCGAGTTCATCCCGGTGGCCGAGCGCTTCGGACTGATCAATGCGATCGGCTTCTGGACGCTGCGTGAGGCCTGCGGCCAGATACGCAGCTGGATGCACGCCGGCCGGCGTATACCGGTGGCGGTGAACCTGTCGCCGCAGCAGTTCAGACAGCCCGATCTGGTCGAGCGCGTGCGCGCCTGCATCGACGAATTCGACATCGATCCCGGCCTGCTCGCGCTGGAGATCACCGAGTCGGTGGTGATGGAAAGTTCGACCAGCGTGCGGCGGGTGCTGGAGGAACTGAAGGCGATGGGCGTCACGCTGTCGATCGACGACTTCGGCACCGGCTATTCCTGCCTCGCCTATCTGTGCCGGCTGCCGGCGCGTCAGCTCAAGATCGACCGCACCTTCGTCATCGATATGGACCACGTCACCGAGGCGCGCCATGTGGTCGAGGCCGTCATCCGCCTCGCCCATTCGCTGCGCATGGAGGTGGTGGCCGAGGGCGTCGAGCGCTCGGAGCAGGTGATCGCGCTGCGAGCGCTCGGCTGCGACCTGATACAGGGTTATTACTTCTCGCGGCCGGTGCCGGCGGGCGAGATCGAGGCGCTGTTGCAGAGCCGGCAGCTGGGCGAGCTGTCTAACCGGGCATGCAGTCTCGGCGAGGGCTTGCAGGCCGACGCGGCCAACACGCCGCAGCCGCTCGAACTGGCCGCCGGTTGAGCGTCAGCGCCGGTGGGCCAGCCAGGCACTGGCCAGTCCGCAGACGACGATGAGGCCGGCGCCGCCGACGGCGCTCGCCCCCGGCAGGTCACCGAACACCAGCCAGCCCATCAGCGTCGCCCACACCAGCTGCACGTAAATGAGCGGGCTGAGCACCGACGCCGGCGCGAAAGCCATCGCGCGTATCAGCAGGAAGTGGCCGGCCATGCCGGACACGCCCAGCGACACCACCAGCAGCGCGTCGACCGGCCCCGGCAGTTCGCTGTGCGCGGCCGCCGGCAGCGCCAGCGAGGACAGCGTCGCACCGACCAGCGCGGTGTAGTAGAGCGTGGTCAGCGGCCGCTCGGTCGGCGCCAGCTTGCGCGTGGCCAGCTGGTACAACGCATACAGCAGCGAGCCGCCGAGCAGCATCAGTACCGGCAGCAGCGGCAGATGACCGTCCGGGCGCGCGATCAGCAGCACGCCGGAGAAGCCGAACAGCGCCAGCATCCAGTTGGCGGCCGTCACCCGTTCGCCCAGCACCGGCCCGGCGAGCAGCGTCACGATCAGCGGCGTGACGAAGAACAGCGAGGTGCCCTCGGCCATCGGTATCGTCTTCAGCCCGCCCATGATCAGGAAGGACACGCCGGCCAGCAGTGCGGCCCGCAGTATCTGCAGCCGCCAGCGCGGCGTTGCCAGCAGGTTGCGCCGCATGCGCGGCCACAGCACCGCGCCGAGCACGATGGCGGGCACCAAGTAGCGCGCCCACACCAGCACGCCGACCGGGTAGCGCTGCGACAGGTACTTGCCGGTGGTGTCCAGCACGGCGAAACAGAACAGCGCGGCCAGCATGAAGGCAACGCCGATCAGCGGGTGCCTGCGTTCAGAGGTGGATATGGCCGACTTCCTGCAGATCGGCACCGGCGATCAGTGCGTTGAAGGCGGCACGGGCCGACTCGATCACCTCGCCGGCGGTCAGGCCGTTCGGTCCCTTGCCCAGTGCGACCAGGCGGTCGCCGGCCAACCCGTGCAGGTGCACGCCGCCGATCAGCGCGAGGTCGGCCGGCCAGCCCTGGGCCAGCAGGCCGGCGATCAGGCCGGTCAGCACGTCGCCCATGCCGGCCGACGCCATGCCCGGATTGCCCGTCGTGTTGATGAACCAGCGTCCGTCCGGCAGCGCCAGCACGCTGCCGCAGCCCTTCAGCACGACCGAGGCGCGGAAGCGGCGCGCCATCTCGCGTGCCGCAGCGATGCGGTCATGCTGCACCTTGGCAGTCGTGCTGCCGAGCAGGCGGGCGGCTTCCATCGGGTGCGGCGTCAGCAGCGTCGCCGCGCCCCGTTCGACCAACGCTTTTTCGAGATCCGCGTGCTGCGACAGCAGGTTCAGCGCGTCGGCGTCGAGCACCAGCGTGGCCGGCGACAGCACAGCCTCGCGCATCAGGTCGAGTGCGGCCGGGCTCTGGCCCAGGCCGGGGCCGATCGCCACGCAGGTGGCGAGATCGCCCGCCAGCACGTCGGCCGGCGTGCGGATCATCAGTTCCGGCTGTTCCGGGTCGAGCGGCAGTGCGGCGTGGTCGAGCATGCCGACATAGACGCGCCCGGCGCCCACCTTCAGCGCGGCGCGGCCAGCCAGCAGCGCGGCGCCGGCCATGCCACGCGCGCCGCCGACCAACACCGCGTTGCCGTGCGTGCCCTTGTGGCTGTTGCGCGCACGCGGCCGCAGCAGGTGGTCGAACAGGCCGCGACCGACCTGCCAGCCGGACGGCTGTACGACGGCGGCGCAGTCGAGCCCGAGGTCGTGCACCGACAGCTCGCCGCAGTGGTCGGGGCCGTCCAGCGTAAGCAGTCCGGGCTTCAGCGCAATCATCGTTGCGGTGTGCGAGGCGCGGATCGCGCGGCCGAGCACGGCGCCGGTGTCGGCGTTGAGGCCGCTGGGTACGTCGATGGCGAGCACCGGGCAGTCCATGTCGTTGACCGCGTCTATCCAGGCCGCGTGTTCGCCCTCGATCGGGCGCGTCAGGCCGATGCCGTACAGCGCGTCGACGACGATGGAAAAGTCGCCGCGCGGCAGTCGCGGCACGGTGACACCACCGGTGGCGCGCCACGACGCCCACGCCGACACCGCGTCGCTGGCCTGCGGGTGCTCGTCGCCCTGATAGGCGACGACGACGTCGAAACCGGTCTGCCGCAGCTGGCGCGCCAGCACGAAGCCGTCACCACCGTTGTTGCCGGGGCCGCACATGACCAGCACGCGACCGTGGCGCCCGCCGAGAATCTGCATCACCTTGGCCGCACCGGTGGCACCGGCGCGCTCCATCAGGCGCGGCGAACTGGCGGGCGCGTAATGGCGCTCGATGCGTCGCAGCGCCTCGGCGTCGTACAGCGCCGTCAGCGATGAGGTGTTGAGGGTTCGCGGGGTGGGCATGCTCGGACCGGACTGTCGCCGGACCGACGGGTCCGGCGAGCACAGGCGCGCATTCTATGCCCGGCGGCGCCATCGTGCCGAGGAATGCGGCACTTCAAGCACAGGCGTGGCGTGCGCTCGGCCCGGCCGGACGCAGGCGCAGCGACCGTCGATCTGCTGCGCTGCGGCAGCGACTCGCGCCGCTGCGCGTTCAAGTCCGCGCGACGCCGCGCCGATATGAGCGAAGCAACGCGTCGGATCGATGTTCAAGCAGGGGTGGCCGCAGCGGGCCATGTCCCGGAAAGAAGAGTCTGCAGATCATGCGCACAACCGGAACCGCCTCGTCGAGCACCGCGGGCCTCGCCGCGCGGCTGAATCGCTGGCTGGATGACGTCATCGGCACACGCAATGCCGATGCGCATCTGGCCGCCCGCATCCGAGCGCAGCAACTGCGCTCGGTGCTCCGGTTTGCACCGCTCACGCTGACCGCCAATCTGTTCAATGCGCTGCTCATCGTGGTCGTGTTCTGGGGCAGCGAGCCGCCGTGGGTGCTGCTGCTGTGGCTGGCCGCACTGACCGTCGCGATGCGCTCGACGCTGCGTGCCTGGCGCCGCGATCAGGCCTCGCCGCCCGTGCGGGCGTCCGAGCGCGCCATACGCCGCGCCGCGCTGCACGCTGGCGTGCTGGCACTGCTGTGGTCGGTGCCGTCGCTGCTGTTCTTCACCCGCGCCGAGGCCGACAGCGCGCTGCTGGTCACGCTGATCTCGGGCGGCATGATGTGCGCCGGCAGCTTCGTGCTGGCCAACATTCCACGTGCAGCCGTGCTCTATGTACTGCTGTTGTGTGCCTCCAGTTCGCTTTCCTTCGTCATCGACCACCCGGTCCGCAACCTCGATCTCGTGGTGCTGATGAATTTCTATGCCGCGCTGGCGCTTGCCTGCGCCATCGCCAGCGCCCGCACCTTCGGCGCCCGGCTGCTGGCCGAAGCCGAGGCGGAGCGGCAGAAGCAGCTGGTCGGCCTGCTGCTGCACGACTTCGAGGCGCATTCGAGCGACTGGTTATGGGACACCGACCGCAACGGCTTCCTGCAGCACGTGTCGGCGCGGCTGGCCGAAACCTTCGGTCGCTCGCTCGACGAACTGCGCGCGCAGCCCTTCATCGAGCTGTTCGCCCAGGGCGGCCGCGACATGAACGACGCCGAGCGCGACGCGTTGAGCACGCTGGCCGCGCATCTGATGCAGCCAGTGCCCTTCCGCGACGTGCAGGTGGCGCTAGTGGTGGAGGGCGAACGACGCTGGTGGGCGCTCACCGCCAAACCGCTGTTCGATGAGGGCGGTCACCACGCTGGCTGGCGCGGCGTGTGCTCCGACATCACCGACAGCCGTCGCGCAGCGCTGGAAATGTCGACGCTGGCCAATTTCGATTCGCTGACCGGGCTGGCCAACCGGCACCACTTCCGCAACCAGCTGGCGGCGATCCGTCCGGCCGGTTCGGAGGAGGCGCGGCCGTGCGCGCTGTACTTCTTTGATCTGGACGATTTCAAGAACGTGAACGATTCGCTCGGCCATGCCGCCGGCGACCGTGTGCTGCAACTGGTGTCGCAGCGCCTGCAGGAGCGCATCCGCGCCGGCGACGTGCTGTCGCGGCTGGGCGGCGACGAATTCGCGCTGATCTGCTGGGGCTGCCGCACACCGGAGGGTGCAGCCGAACTTGCCCAGCGACTGCTCGACACCTTCGCGTCGCCGGTCCTGATCGACGGCGTCAGCGTGCAGATCGGCAGCAGCATAGGCATCGCGCTGGCGCCGCAGCACGGCAGTGACCCGGATGCGCTGCTGAAGAATGCCGACATGGCGCTGTACGCGGCCAAGGCCGCCGGACGCAATACCTGGCGCTTCTTCGAACAGGACATGGACGAGCGCGCACGCCGTCGCCTGAGCATGCACAGCGATCTGCTCGGGGCGCTGGAACGTGACGAATTCGAACTGCACTATCAGCCGCAGATCCACATGCGCAGTGGCCGCGTCGCCGGTTTCGAGGCGCTGATCCGCTGGCGCCATCCGCAGCGCGGCCTGGTGTCGCCGGGCGAGTTCATTCCGCTGGCCGAGGAAACCGGCCTCATCGTGCCCATCGGCCGCTGGGCGCTGGAGCAGGCCTGCCTGGCCGCGGTGCGCTGGCCGGACGACATGCATGTGGCGGTCAATGTGTCCGCCGTCCAGTTCGCGCGCGGCGCGGTGGTCGAGGTGGTCCGCGATGCGTTGACGCAGAGCGGCCTTGCGCCGGATCGGCTGGAAATCGAGGTGACCGAGTCGCTGCTGATCCACGACAGTGCGGCGGCGCGCGACACGCTGAGCACGCTGCGCGCGCTGGGCATCGGCATCGCGCTCGACGATTTCGGCACCGGTTATTCGTCGCTCGCCTATCTGCGCAGCTTCCCGATGACCAAGCTGAAGATAGACCGCTCCTTCGTCACCAGCCTGAACGAGGAGGAGGGCGGTGGCGCTATCGTGCGCGCCATCATCAATCTGGCCGACGCCTTGCGTCTGGACACCACGGCCGAAGGGGTCGAAACGGCGGCCGAGTGGGCGGCGCTGGCTGGCAAGGAGTGCACCTATGCGCAGGGCTACCTGATGTCGAGACCGTTGCCGGAGCCGCAGATTGCGGCCTTCATCGGCGGCTGGCGCGGGCTGGACGCCTTCCAGGCGGAGGAAAGCCGGCCGCTGCGCGCGGTCGGCTGAACACCGCCGGCTTTTCAGTCCAGCGGACGGATCAGTTCGCGGTGGCGAAAGCAGTCGACCAGGTGGTCATTCACGACGCCCACCGATTGCATCCAGGCATAGACGATGGTGCTGCCGACGAAGCGGAAGCCCAGCCGTGCCAGTTCCTTCGACAGCTGGTCGGACAGCGGCGTGCTCGACGGGCAGTCGCCGAGGCGCCGCCAGTGATTCACCATCGGTTGCCCGCCCACCGCGTCCCACAGCAGATCGCCCAGCGATCCGCCGCGCTCGTGCAGCGCCAGCAGCGCGCGCGCATTGCCGATGGTGGCGTCGATCTTGAGCCGGTTGCGCACGATGCCGGCGTCGGCCATCAGCCGCGCCCGGTCGTCTTCGTCATAGCGGGCGATGCGCTGCGCGTTGAAGCCGGCGAAGGCGCGGCGGTAGCCCTCGCGCTTGCGCAGTATGGTGATCCAGGCCAGTCCGGCCTGCGCACCTTCCAGTATCAGGCGCTCGAACAGCTCGCGTTCGTCGCGCACCGGCACGCCCCACTCGCTGTCGTGGTACTCGACGTAGAGCGGGTCCTGCCCACACCACGTGCACCGGGCGGGCGCTGCACTCATGCCGGGCGCAGAAGCAGTTCGCCATTCACCAGCGAACTGTCCTCGGGATCGCGGTTGATGTGGAAGCCCAGGCTCTGCACGAAACGCAGCATGCGTTCGTTGTTGGCGAGGAAGACGCCTTCCATCACCTTGAGGCCGCGCTCGCGCGCCGCTTCGATCAGCAGATTCATCATGATGCGGGCCAGGCCCTGACGCTGCCAGGCGTCGGCGATGACGATGGCGAATTCGCAGGTTTCGCCGTCCGGATTCACCACGTAGCGACAGACCCCCAGCTGTTCCTCGGTTTCGCCCTCGCTGACCGCGACCAGCGCCATTTCGCGGTCGTAGTCGATCTGCGTGAGACGCGCCAGCAATTGCGGCGGCAGCTCCTTGATCGTGCTCATGAAGCGCAGGTAGCGCGTTTCCGCCGACAACTCGCGCACGAACTTGGCTTCGCGATCAGCGTCTTCCGGCCGGATCGGGCGGATGATGGCGCGCGTGCCGTTGGGCAGGTTCACCACGTGCTCAAGCCGTGCCGGATACGGGTGGATGGCCATGTGCGAATAGGGCGTGGCCGTCGGCTGCACGTCGGCGAGGATGATGCGGGCGTCCACCGCCACGCAGCCGCTCTCGTCGACCAGCAGCGGATTGATGTCCATCTCGCGTATCCACGGCAGCTCGCACACCATTTCCGATACGCGGATCAGCACCCGTTCGAGCGCTTCCATGTCGATCGCCGGCATGCCGCGGAATTCGCCCAGCATGGCCGACACGCGGGTGCGCTGGATGGCGTCGCGCGCCAGTTCGACGTTGATCGGCGGCAGCGTCACCGCGCGGTCGCGCAATACCTCGACCCTCGTGCCGCCGTGGCCGAAGCTGATGACCGGGCCGAACACGTCGTCGTGCACCACGCCGACGAACAGCTCGCGCGCATTACGCTTGTTCACCATCGGCTCGATCGACACGCCGCGCAGTCGGGCGTCCGGCTTGCGGCGGCCGACTTCGGCCATCAGTTCCTGCCAGCAGTCGCGTACCGAACGCAGGTTATCGACATGCAGGCGCACGCCGCCGACGTCGCTCTTGTGCGTGATGTCCGGCGAGTCGATCTTCATCGCCACCGGCAGGCCCATCTCCTCGGCGTACACCATGGCCTCGGTAGCGCTGCGCGCCACGACGGTCTGCGCGATCGGTATCCGGAAGGCGGCCAGCAGTGCCTTCGATTCCATCTCGGTCAGCACGGTGCGCCGCTCGGACAGTGCGGTTTCGATCACCAGCCGGGCCGATTCCACCGACGGCGGATCGAGGTCCTGCGCCAGCGAGGCGGGTGCGTGGCGCAGCAGCTGCTGGTTGCGGTAGTAGGACGAGATGTGGTGGAACAGTTCGACCGCCGGCTCTGGCGAGCGGAAGGTCGGGATGTGCGCGGCCTCGAACAGCGAGCGCGCGGCGCGCACCTGATCGCAGCCCATCCAGCAGGTCATCAGTGGCTTGTTGGCGGTCTTGGCGATATCGATCACCGCCTCCGCCACCGCGGTCGGATGCGTCATCGCCTGCGGCGTCAGCAGCGTGAGCACGCCATCGACACCGGGGTCGGCCAGCACCGCTTCCAGCGCGGCGCGGTAGCGCGCGTCGTCGGCGTCGCCGATCAGATCAATGGGGTTGGCGTGCGACCAGGTCGGCGGCAGCGCGCTGTTGAGCGCTTCCAGCGTTTCCGGCGCCAGCTGCGCCAGCGGAATGCCGAGGTCGGCTGCACGGTCGGCGGCCATCACGCCCGGGCCACCGCCGTTGGTGACGACGGCCAGCCGCTTGCCGGCCGGCTTGAAGCCCGTGAACAGCGCGTTGGCGGCGGAAAACATCTGGCCCAACGTCGACAGCCGCACGACGCCGGCGCGGCGCAGTGCGGCGTCGAACACGTCGTCGGCGCCCACCATCGCGCCGGTGTGCGAGGCGACCGCCTTGGTGCCGGCCGGATGACGGCCGACCTTGATCGCCAGCACCGGCTTGACGCGGGCGGCGGCGCGCACCGCGCTCATGAAGCGGCGCGCGTCGCGTATGCCCTCGATGTACATGAAGATGCTTTCCGTCTTCGGGTCGGCAATCATGTAATCGAGGATTTCGCCGAAATCGAGGTCGATCGAGGCGCCCAGCGACACGACGGTCGAGAAGCCGACGCCGTTCGACTGCGCCCAGTCGAGCAGTGCTGTGCACACGGCGCCCGACTGCGAAATGAGGCCGATGCTGCCCGCCTTGCCGGGCGAGCGCGCAAAAGTGGCATTCAGGCCCAGCGACGGGCGCATCAGGCCCAGACAGTTTGGGCCGATGATGCGCACGCCGTTGCGCTTGGCGGCGGAGCGGGTGCGGCGCACCAGTTCGGCGCCGGCCGGACCGGTTTCCGCGAAACCGGCGCTGATCACGATGGCCGCCTTGATGCCGGCGCGACCGCATTCGTCTATCAGGCCGGGCACCGTGCGCGCCGGCGTGCAGATGATGACGAGGTCGGGCCGCTTGCGCAGGTCGTCGATGCGCGCCACGCAGGGCACGCCGAAAACCGTTTTGTGTTTCGGATTGATGGCGTGCAACTCGCCGCTGAACTGCGCGTCCAGCATGTTGCGGACGATGACTGCGCCGATCGAGTCCGGCCGCTCGCTGGCGCCGATGATGGCCACCGACTGCGGCTCGAACATGGATTTGAGATAGTGCTCGTACTGCATCATGAACTCCCGTGTCTGGGAAGGCTTTCAGGCAGTGTGGGGTGTCCGCCCTGTGCGCTTCCGTGAGCAGTGCGCCCGTGCACGTTGGACCCCAGTATATTGCATTGCAGCATAAATGCCGCTTGTGGAAATCCACACTTCGCGGCGAGTGTGGTGCGCAGCCTACATCCTTGCGCCCGCTGCCGTCAGTGAGTCGGGTCGGGCAGTGTGAAGTAGAAGCAGGCGCCCTTGTCCGGTGCGCCTTCGGCCCAGATGCGGCCGCCGTGGCGATTGACGATGCGCTGCACGGTGGCCAGACCGATGCCGGTACCGCTGCGGTCCGATTGGTCGTGCAACCGGTTGAAAGGCTTGAAAAGCTGTGCCGCGTGCGCCATGTCGAAGCCGATGCCGTTATCGCGGATGTGGAACACCACCTCGCGGTTGCGCAGTCGGGCGTCGAACTCGATTTCCGCGGTTTCGCGCCGTGCGGTGAAGGTCCAGGCGTTGCGCAGCAGGTGCTCCAGCAGCACGCGCGCCAGCATCGGGTCGACGCGCGCCATCAGATGCATGCCGATGGCCAGCTTGCCCTCGCGTTCCGGCGATTCCGCCCGCAGGTCGCGCATGATGGCGCGCGCCAGCGCCGACAGGTCGACCTCGGCGCGGCTGATCGGCGTACGCGTGAGCCGGCCCAGTTCGAGCAGGTCGTCGATCAGCGTCGACAGCTTCTGCGAGGCGGCGCGGATGCGCGCGAGGTGGCTGTGCGCCTGCGCGTCCAGCTGGTCGCCATAATCTTCCAGGATGATCTGCGAGAAGCCGTCGATGGCGCGCAGCGGGTTGCGCAGGTCGTGCGATACCGAGTACGAGAAGGCTTCCAGTTCGCGATTGGACGCCTCCAGCTCGGCGGTGCGGCGCTTCACGCGGCGCTCAAGCTCCGCATTCATGTCGTACAGCGTTGCTTCGGCCTGTTTGCGCTGGGTGATGTCCTCGATGCTGCCGGACAGGCTTTCGAGCTTCCCGTTGCCGTCGAAACGGGCTCCGATGGCGATTTCCAGCCAGCGCGCCGACGCGCTGCCGGTGCCGGTGCGCACCTCGATCTGCATCGAATCGCGGCGGCCGTCGAGCATCGGCTCGAGCCGCGCCAGCAGATAGCGTGCCTCGTCCTTGCTGAGCCAGCGCAGGATGCGCTGGCCGATGGCCTGGTTCACCGGCTGGCCGGTCAAGGTTTCCCAGGCGCGGTTCAGGTAGGTGAAGCGGCCGCGTGCGTCGATGCGGAAGATGACTTCGCGCAGGTGATTGACCATTTCGCGGTGTCGCGTCTCGACCTCTCGCAGCGCCCGGGTCGACTGCACGAAGGCGGTTTCGTCGCGGCCGGTACCGCGATAACCGCACAGCTGGCCGCTGCCGTCGGTGATCGGGCGACCGCGCAGCTCGATGTGGCGCACCACGCCGTCCGGCCGGTGCAGCACAAGATGAAGCTGCAGCGATTTGCCGCTCTGGAACTGGCGATGACATTCCTCCCAGTCGCCGTGCACCGGCGACAGGGCGTTGATTTCCCACAGGCGACGGTTGCGCACGGCACGCTGGTCCAGTGCGCTGGCCAGGTGACCTTCGGCGCGCGAATACTGCAGCCGGAGCGCGGCGTCGGTTTCCCAGTGCCAGTCGGTTGCCAGATCGGTGTAGTCGCGCAGGCGGGCGGCGTCGAGCCGGTGCTGCTCGACCTCCCGTGACAGCCGGTCCTGTTCGCGCAGCGCGAGCACGCCGATGCCGAGGCTGGCGGCCAGCACCGCGAGCCCGACCGGCAGCGACTCGGTGGCGGCGAGCGCTGCGGCGAGCAGGGCGAGCGGCAGTGCGCGCCACAGAAAGAATGTCCGTGCGCCACGGGTGGGCGGCGGAAGGTCCGGAGAGCGGAACATTATTGTCCTTGGTATGCCCGGGATGATAATGCGGCCCCTCGACACGAAAACCCGAATAAGGGCCCGCAGATGGCATCTCATCCTCATTTTTCAATGCAGGACGCGTCGGACTGGGTGGTGCGTTTCGGCGCACTGATCCCGCCTGGCGCCGACGTGCTCGACCTGGCCTGCGGCGGCGGTCGCCACGCGCGCTGGCTGGCCGGGCGCGACCTGAACGTGCTGGCGGCCGACCGCGACGCCGCGGCGCTGGCGGCGCTGGACGGGCAGCCGCGCATCCGTACGCTGTGCGCCGACCTCGAGGGCGGCGACTGGCCGTGGGGCGAAGCCTGCTTCGATGCCGTGGTGGTGACCCGCTATCTGTTCCGGCCGCGGCTGGACCGCGTCGCCGCATTGCTCAAGCCGGGCGGCCTGCTGATCTACGAAACCTTCATGGACGGCAATGCGCGCTTCGGCAAGCCGTCGAACCCGGATTTCCTGCTGCGGCCGCATGAGCTGCTGGACTGGGTGCGTGGCTGGGGCAGCGTGATCGCTTTCGAACAGGGCGAGATCGCCCGTCCAGCGCCGGCGATGATTCAGCGCATCTGTGCGGTGCGTTCGGACGTGCTGCCGGTGCTGAACTGAGCCGAGGCGGCTGCGATCTGACCGGACAGCCGATCGATGCCTGCATCGTCCAGCCGCTCGGCGGTGACGGTCGGGGCATCGGTGTGGCGGCTGAAGTTGTTCGACTGCGAGCGACGGTACAGTGGGTCGTAGTGCTGTTCGAGCAGACCCACAACCAGCTCGGCCCACTGCCCGGTGCGCGCGAGTGCGGACCAGGCCGCTACGGTTTCGCGGCCGCGCAGCTCGATCAGGCGCTCCAGCCGCTCGATCAGCGCTTCGGGATCCTGCGTCATGTAATCGTAGTCGCGCAGCAGGAATTCGGTCCGCGCTGAGGCGGGCACTTCGATGCGGATGCAGGGGGCGGCACGCAACCGCTCGATCAGTGCGTCCGGCACGGTGACCAACCCGATGCGGCGGCTTTCCGCCTCGGCGAACACCGGGCGCGCCGGGTCGAGTGCCGACAGTGCGTGCAGCAGGCGCGACTCGAACAGTTTCTGCGGCGGCTGGTCGATGCCGGGCTGGCGGCCGAGTACCGAGCCCTTGTGCGCCGCCAGCGCCTCCAGGTCCAGCACCTGTTCGCCGCGTGCGGCGAGGCGTTCGAGCACGCGGCTCTTTGCGCTGCCGGTCGGGCCGCTGACCACGCGGAAATCGAAAGCGGCCGGCAGTGCCGCCAGCCGCGCCAGCACGTCGCGCCGATAGGCTTTGTAACCGCCTTCGAGCTGGTGGGCATCCCAGCCGACCTGGCGGAATATCGTGACGAAGGCGCCGCTGCGCTTGCCGCCGCGCCAGCAGTAGATCAGCGGCCGCCAGTCCGGCCCCTTGTCCTGGAAGCGTTCGAGCAGGTGACGGCCGATATTGATCGCCACCAGCGCCGCGCCGCGACGCCGCGCGACGAAGGGCGACACCTGCTTGTACAGCGTGCCGATTTCCGCCCGCTGTTCATTGTCGAGCGCCGGGCAGTTGATGGCGCCCGGTACATGGTCGAGTGCGAATTCGGCCGGCGAACGGGTGTCGATGATGTCGTCGAAGCCATACAGCTGGTCGACCTGGGCGATGCCGGCCGGGCGGCGCTGGCCGGAAGGGGCGTTCATGCAGCGGGTGTCCTGTCTGTTCGTGATGTGCGCCGCGGCGTGCTCAGCGCCGCGCCAGCGGCTTGCCGAGCAGGGAGCGCAGCGGCGCCCATACATTGTCCACGATGCGCGGCTGCGCCGCAGCAACCGGATGGATGCCGTCCGGCAGGAACTGCTGCGGATCGGTGGCGAAGCCGTCAAGCAGGAAGGGCAGCAGCGCCGATCCGGTGGACTTTGCGACCTCGGAAAAGGTGGCGGCGAACTTTTGCGTGTAGTCGGGGCCGTAGTTCGGCGGCAGCTGCATGCCGGCAATCAGCACCTTGGCGCCGCCAGCCTGCGCCTTGCGCGTCATGCTTTCCAGGTTGTCGCGCATCGTTTTCAGCGACAGGCCGCGCAGGCCGTCGTTGGCACCCAGTGCGATGATGACGACGGCAGGCTTGTGTGCGGCCAGCGCGGCGTCGATGCGCGACAATCCGTTGGCGGTGGTGTCGCCGCTGGTGCTGGCATTGACCACCGCATGGCCGTAACCGGACTGCTTCAGCCTGTCGCCGAGCAATACCGGCCAGGCCTCCTGCTGGCGCAGGCCGTAGCCGGCAGACAGACTGTCGCCGACCACCAGCACGGTCTGCGCAGCGACGGGGAGGGCGGCGAACAACAGGACAAACAGGGACCAGAAAAGCTTCTTCATGCCTACAGACACTCCGCAAACAGGCCGGCTGCTCGAAGTCAGCGGGCTGGGAAAACAGGTCAGCAGCGGTAATGCGCCGCTGCAGATTCTTCAGGATATCGCCTTCGAGGTCGGGGCCGGCGAGGCGCTGGCCATCGTCGGTGCCAGCGGTTCCGGCAAATCGACGCTGCTCGGGCTGCTTGCCGGTCTTGACCTGCCGAGCGCCGGTTCGGTTCGCATCGCCGGCCAGGACATCTTCGCGCTCGACGAGGACGCACGGGCCGAATTGCGCGGTGACAAGGTGGGCTTCGTGTTCCAGTCCTTCCAGCTGCTGCCGGCATTGACGGCGCTGGAAAACGTCATGCTGCCGCTGGAACTGGCCAATGCCAAGCGCGTGCGCGAGCGCTCCATCGCGCTGCTCGAACGTGTCGGTCTGGGCGGCCGGCTGACCCATTATCCGCGCCAGCTGTCGGGCGGCGAACAGCAGCGCGTCGCGCTCGCGCGCGCCTTCGCGCCGGCGCCGCAGCTGCTGCTGGCCGACGAACCGACCGGCAATCTCGACGCGGCGACCGGCGCCTCCATCATCGACCTGATGTTCGAAATGAACGCCGAACAGGGTACGACCCTGGTGCTGGTGACCCACGACGAGGCGCTGGCTGCCCGCTGCAGCCGGCGCATCCGGCTGGCGGCCGGGCGGATGATGGCGTAGCGGCCTGGACCGCCTGTGGCATTTGCAGGCCGCCGCCTCCGATCCATGCCGCTATCGCGAGCAAGCTCGCTCCCACAGGAAACCGGGCTCCGACGATGGTGCGGCAGTGCCTTTCGTGGGAGCGACCTCTGGTCGCGATGCGGCATTTGCGGGCCGCCGCCTTCGATCCAGGCCGCTATCGTGAGCAAGCTCGCTCCCACAAAACCATGCGCCGACGGCGAACAGGGCGCGACCCTCGGCTGAGCGACCTTTGGCCGCGACGCGGCTTCGGCACGGGCGCCGCGCCTGTGTCCCCGAACTGATCGTCCTCAGCCCGCGGCCGTCTCGCTGTCGGCCTGCGGATCGAAACGTCGCACGAAGCCGCGGTCTATCGCGTCTTTCCAGCGCCACACCCAGTCGCCCTTGAGCAGCCAGCCGCCGCGGGTGGCGATGGCGTGGCGGCGGCCGCAGGCGAGCAGCATCAGCGCATGCCGCTGCGCATGCCAGTCGAGCGGCGGCTGGCCGGCCATCATGCGCGCGATGTTGGCCGCCAGTGGGGGGCCGGCGCGCACTGCATAGACACCGGACTTCGGCCGCGGCGAAGCAGTCAGCGTGGCGACGTCGCCGGCGGCGAACACTTCGGCGTGCGAGGTCGACTGCAGCGTTGCGCCGACCTCGATGAAGCCGCGCGCGTCGAGCGCCAGTCCGCTGTTCCGCAGCCAGGCGGGTGCGGCGGCGCCGGTGGCGAGCACTGTGAAATCGCTGGCGATGGTGCGGCCGTCCGCCAGCTGGAGGGTATCGGCGTCGATCCGCGTGACCTCGGCACCGGTCACGACATCGATCCGCTGGCGCGCGAACTCGGCGCCGACGCTGCGCTGAAGCCGCACACCCAGTCCGCCAAGTGGCGCCGTGCCGCGCTCGACCAGCGTGCAGCGCGCCGCAGGCCAGCGGTGATGCAAGGCCATTGTCACCTCCACGCCGGCTGCACCGCCGCCCAGCACGCTGACCGCGCGCGGCGTCACGACGGCGCAGCGCGCGAGCAGGTCGGCGATCGGCTTCACCGGCTGCGCGTACTCGGCCGCGCCGGGAATGTCGGGGCGCTGCGGGGTCGAGCCGATGTCGATGGACAGCAGGTCGTAGTCGACGGCGCCACCGCCGGCCAGTCTGATCCGGCGCCGCGCGCTGTCGATGCCGATGGCGCGGTCCAGCGTGAGGTGGCAGCCGGCGCGCGCGGCCAGCGGGTGCAGGTCGATGCAGGCCTGACGCGAGGTGTAGTGACCGGCGAGCACGCCGGGCAGCATGCCGGAGTAGGGCGTCAGCGCGTCCGGCGTGATCAGCCGGATGTCGGCATCGGGCCGCTGTCGGGCGAAGGCTTCGAGCACGAAGAGGTGGGCGTGGCCGCCGCCGAGCAATACCAGTCTTTTCACGGCAGTGGCTGGGCGTCGAGCGACAGGTCGCCGAAATGGCCGAGCGAACTGCCGGCGGTGTTGTCGGTGTCGGCCGCGACGACGACGCCGATCACCGGCGGAGCGTCCTCGCCGAAGGCTTCGCGGAAGTCATCGCGCAGGTTGCGGCGGGCGTTGCGCCAGACGCCGGTCGGCGCGCCTTCGCCTTCGACCGCGATCATGCGCACGCGGTCGGTGTAGGCACTCCAGGCGCGGGTGCCCGGTGGCACGCGGTTGTCCCACACGTAGCAGAGCACGGCGGCGGGTACCTGGTCGCCATGCAGCGCGCGGGCGATGCGCAGCTTCGTGCGGGCGCCGAAGGGCAGCTTGGCGATGTCGTAGTCGAACAGCACATAGACGCGCAGCACGTAGTCGTCGCCATCGCGGGTGGCGAAGCGATTGCCGGTCGGCAGACGGTCGGCACGCCAGCGCCAGTTCAGCCAGGGCGTTGCGGTGGTATCGAAGCGACCGGCGTGGATCAGTGCCGACGCGGCATTGACGGCTTCGGCGCGCAGTACGGTCTGCCCGTCCAGCGCGCTCAGGCGGAAGTCGGCCGGTGCGGCCTTCCCGCCCAGCGTCCACGGTGTCCAGCCGGCGATGGCGGCACCGGCCGACTGCGACGAAAAGCGCGGCAATGCGCTGTCCGCACACACCTCGCCGGCCAGCGCCAGCGCAGTCGCCCACAGCAGCAGGCGCAGTCGGGTCAGCATGCGCCGCCCTCCAGCAGGCCTTCGCGCAGCGCGCGCTGCCAGTCGGCCGGGTGATCGACGTCGTAGCCGGTCGGCAGCACGCGGGTGCGCAGGCCCAGCGCGTCGAGGCGCGCGCGCGTCTGCGTCCATACCGACGGGGTGCCCCAGGTCGGGCCGTCGAACAGCGCCGGCTGCCGGCTGCGCAGTGCGACCAGCAGGTAGCCGCCGTCCTCGGCCGGCGCGAAGGCGGCGTCGTGCCCGCGCAGCGCCGCGGCGGCGGCGGCCAGATCGGTGGCCTGCAGCGACACCGCGTCGGCGCCGATCAGCACCACGCGCGCGTGTCGCGACAGTGCGTCGTCGAAGGCCTGCGCCATGCGCCGGCCGACATCGCCCGCCGACTGCGCGTGCAGCGTGACCCCGAACTCGCGCGCACAGTCGGCGAAGAAGGGGTGGTCGCAGTCGGGCGCGCACCACAGTTCGACCGCGCCAAGGCCGGCCTCGACCGCAGTGCGCAGCGCACGCCGTGTGAGTGCCGCGCTGGCACGCGCCGCGCCGTCGGCGCCGAGTGCGGGCATCAGCCGCGTCTTGGCCGCACCGGCGACCGGCGCGCGCGCGAAAACGAGTACCGCGGTCGATTCAGTCATGGTGCGGCCGATAGCTGCGCGCCAGCGTCTGCGGGTCGGCGCCGAAGAAGTAACGCAGGCGAAGGCGCCACATCAGCCACACAGTACGCAACACGCCGTGCTTCTCCCAGCGGCGCCCCGAGGTGCGTACGCGTGCCCGCAGACAGGCTGGCGCACTGAGGCTCAGTGCGCGGCGCGAGAAATCGATGTCCTCCATCAGCGCGATCGGGGCGAAGCCGCCGAGGTGGTCGAACAGCGCCCGCGTGCAGAACATCGCCTGGTCGCCGGTGGCGATGCCGCTCAGGCGCGAGCGCAGATTCATCATGAAGGCGACCACGCGCAGCAGCGGCGAACGGCCTTCGATCGTGACGTCGAAGCGGCCCCATTGCGCACCGCTGTCGAGCGCGTTGTCGATCAACAAGGGCGCGCCGGCCGGCAGCGTGCTGTCGGCGTGCAGGAAGAGCAGCACCTCGCCGCGGGCATGCGCGGCGCCTGCATTCATCTGCAGCGCGCGCCCTCGTGACGACGCAACGAGCACATCGCACAAGGGCCGCGCCAGTGCGCAGCTGTCGTCGCGGCTGCCGCCGTCGGCGACGATGAGCTGCACGCCTGCCGCGCGCAGCGGCTGCAGCGCCTGCAGCGTCGCGACGATGCCCGGCGCCTCGTCCAGCACCGGCACGATGATGGACAGCCGCCTCACCCGCGCATCCACGCGTGGTAGCGGCCGACCCATTCGAGCAGCTTCTGCGGCGCGTGCGCGCGCTTCCAGACGCCAGCGGCGTACTTGTTCGCCTCGTTCATGGTCGGGTAGATGTGTATCGTGCCCAGCAGCTTGTTCAGCCCCAGACCGTGGCGCATCGCCAGCACGTATTCGGCGATCAGTTCGCCAGCGTGCTCGCCGACGATGGTGACGCCCAGTATGCGGTCGCGCCCGGGCACCGTGAGCACCTTGACGAAACCGTGCGCGGCCTCGTCGGCGATGGCGCGGTCGAGGTCGTCGAGGCCGTAGACGGTCACTTCGAAGGGCACGCCCTTTTCGGTTGCTTCGCTTTCGTTGAGGCCGACGCGGGCGACCTCCGGTTCGGTGAAGGTGGCCCAGGGGACGACCGAGTAATCGACGCGGAAGCGGCGGAAGCGGCCGAACAGCGCGTTGACCGCCGCATACCAGGCCTGATGTGCCGCCATGTGGGTGAACTGGTAAGGACCGGTCACGTCGCCGCAGGCGTAGATGTTGGGATACAGCGTCTGCAGGTAGTCGTTGGTGTCGACCGTGCGGTTCGGGCGCAGCGCGATGCCCAGTTCCTCCAGTCCGTAGCCGCTGACGTTTGGCGTGCGGCCGACCGCGCACAGCAGCGCGTCGAACACGATGCGCACTTCGCCGGCCGGGCCGTCGGCGTACAGCACACGCTCGTCTCCCTCGACCGCGAAGCGTGCCGCCTTGTGCCGGGTCAGCACCTGCACGCCGTCGGCGGCGAACTGCTGCTCGACCAGCGCCGACACTTCGGGGTCCTCGCGCAGCATCAGCCGCTCTGCCATCTCGACCTGGGTAACGGCTGCGCCGAAGCGGGCGAAGGCCTGCGCCAGCTCGCACCCTATCGGCCCGCCGCCCAGCACCAGCAGGCGTTGCGGCAGCGTGCGCAGCGACCATACGGTGTCCGAGGTCAGTACGTCGATCCGGTCCATGCCCGGTATCGGGGGCACGAAGGGGCGGGCGCCGGCGGCGATGACGATGTTGCGTGCGCTCAGTGTGCGCGCGCGCCCGTCTTCGCCGAACACCTCGACTGTCCAGGGCGAGGTGATGCGCGCATTGCCTTGCACGCAGTCGACGCCGAGCGCGTGGTAGCGCTCGACCGAGTCGTGCGGTTCTATCGTGCGTACGACGCGGGCGACCCGTTCCATCACGTCGGCGAAATCGAAATCGACCTGCGCCGACTTCATGCCCAGCGATTGCGCCTTTGCCGTCTGCGCGATGAAGCGTGCCGAACGGATGAGCGCTTTCGACGGCACGCAGCCGGTGTTCAGGCAGTCACCGCCCATGCGGTGCTTCTCGACCAGTGCAACGCTGGCCTTCACCGCAGCCGCGATGTAGGCCGTAACCAGCCCGGCACTGCCGCCGCCGATCACCACCACATTGTGGTCGAAGCGCGCCGGCCGCGGCCAGCGTTTGTAGACGGCACGGGCGCGCACGAGGTCGATTGCTTTGCGCGCGATCAGCGGGAACAGGCCCAGCAGCACGAAGGCGCCGATCAGGCCCGGCGACAGGATGCCGGCGAGCGAGTCGATCTGCCCGAGCTGGGTGCCCGCATTCACGTACACCGCGGTGCCGGCCAGCATGCCGACCTGGCTCACCCAGTAGAAAGTGCGTGCCGGCAGCCGGGTCAGTGCCATCGCCAAGTTGATGACGAAGAAGGGGAAGGCCGGCACGAGACGTAACGTGAACAGGTAGAGCGCGCCGTCGCGTTCGATGCCGCGGTTGATCGCGTCGAGCGACTTGCCGACCCGGGTCTGCACCCATTCGCGCAAAAGGAAGCGCGCGATCAGGAAGGCGAGCAGGGCGCCCAGGCTGGAGGCGAAGGACACCAGCGCAAGCGCCACCCAGAAGCCGAACAGCGCGCCGCCGGCCAGCGTCATCACCGCGGCGCCGGGCAAGGACAGCGCGGTGACCGCGACATAGACCACGAAGTAGATCGCTGCCGCCGCCCACGGGGCAGCGGCGACGCGCTCGTTCAGCATATGCTGTTGCGCCTTGAACCAGGCCAGATCGAAGAAGCGGCCGAGGTCGAAGGCGAAGAAGGCGCCGACCAGCGCGAGGAGGATCAGCAGCAGCGCCAGCTTGCGGGCGTTCATGGCGCTGCCTCACGCAGCGTCCATGCGGGTCCGTGCAGGATGCGCTCGCGGTAGTTCAGTGCGGCCGGCGAGCCGGCCGGCCACTGGCTGTCGAACTCGTCCAGCCAGCGGGCATGGTCGTAATGCAGCGGCAGCGCATCGACATGCACGCCGCGGATGCGTGCGCCATACAACGGCTCATGCGGCGACGGCGTGACGGCGATGCGCGACACGACGCCGTGCAGCGCGCCGCGGAAATTGGGCATGCCGGCGGCGCCGTTGTTGATCACTGCGCCCTCTCCGAAGCGCGCAAGCGCGGGCAGACAGGTGTGGCTGCAGGCGAACACGTCGCAGCGGGCGGCAGCGAAGGCCGCTTCGTGCGCTGCGCGCTGCGCCGGGTCGTGCAGCGCGCGTGCGTCGAAGGTCCAACCGGCCAGCGCATGGGCGTCACCATGGACCACACCGACGCGCGCGTCGCCGACGCGCACCGCGCGCCAGTAGTCGAGCGAGGCCAGTTCGCCGCGCCACATGGGATCGTGACGCACGGTCTGCGACAGCCGGGCGTGGATCAGATTCGAGCGGGTGACCACCGCCTCCGGCACCGCGTCCGGGTAGGCGCAGCCGCAGCCGGCGTCGTCCGCGTCATCGGCCAGCTCGGCTTCGACATTGCCGGCGATCGCATCGAAGGCGAGCACGCGGCGCTGCACGTCGGCGAAGTGGGCGGCGTCGATGTCGAACCAGTGGAAGTCGCCGTTGAACAGCACGCGCACCGGGCCGCGCTCGGCTTCCAGCAGGCGGGCGAGCGCGTCCAGCGCGGGGCGGTTGCCGTACAGGCCGCCGACCACGTACAGCGTGTCGGCCGCGAGGTCGTGCGCGGTACTGGCGAGTGCGCCGGCACCGTAACGGTAGTGCAGCGGGCAGCTGCGGCCCGGCGTTCCGCGCGCGATGTCGTCCATGTTCATGTCGCCCGCCGTGTCAGCAGCGAAGGCAGCAGGTAGCCGGCCGTGCACAGCAGCAGCCCGTACAGATTGACGCCGAGCAGCTTGGCGTACTTGCCGCTGCCGATGGCCCAGCTGTCCGGTATCAGACCGGCGGCAAGCAGCACGCCGAGGATCATGCCGGTCCAGAAGGCAAGATGGAAGGAGAGCGCGGCGGCGCGTGTGCCGGGCTGCGTGAAACCGGCCAGCAGGAAGATGGGCGCCAGGCCGATCACCATGGTGCCGCTGATCGTCGTCGCCTTCAGGATGTCGGTGCCGGCAATCATCGGAATGTTGCCGAGCAGCGCGATCGCCGCCATCGCCAGCATGCCGACGCCGATGGCGCGCACCGGCTCCGGGCGGCCCGCCAGTTGCGGCAGTTCCTGCGCGACGTGGCGGGCAACCGAGGAGAAGGTCGAATCCAGCGTCGAACCGGCGGCCGCCACCATCACGATGGTCATCACGAACAGTGCGGCGGGCCCCATGCTGCGGGCGAGTGCCGCCGGCACGTTGTCGCCGCCGGCGATGCCTTCCAGCCGTGCGTGTACGCCCACCAGCGAGAACAGCAGGATGCAGGCGAAGCCGAGCAGCCCGGCCCAGACGAAGGCGCGCAGCATGCTGCGCTCGTTGGTGATGAAGCCGCGGTCGGTCAGTACCGGGTCATGGAAGGGATAGGACAGCACCTGCAGTGCGGCCACCAGCAGCAGGTCGACGCCGGCCTCGAGTCGCCAGTCGCCGGTCGACAGCAGCGTCGCCGGTCCGTGCGTCGGCAGCACCATCAGCATGACGACGGCGAAGAAGCCGACGAACAGCACGGTCTGCAGCACGTCGGTGTAGATGGAAGATCGCAGTCCGCCCTTCAGGCTGTAGAACAGCGTGGCCGCGGTAAACAGCAGCGCGGCGCCGATGAAACCGGCCGAGCCCGCTTCGCCGTAGTAGCCACCAACCACCGAGGTGTTGCTCCACACTTCGTTGAACAGCCGAACGAGGATGGCGAGTGAAAAAGCCAGCGCCGCCATACGGCCGTGACGGGTGATGAGGAAAGACAGCAGCCCGGTTGCTGCATACCTGCGACGCAGCCGCAGGATGGCCCAGCCGGCGAGCGGGATGGACAGCCAGTAGGTGGCGTAGGCAAGGCCGCCGACGATGCCGTAGGTGGCGCCGAGGTTGGCCGCGTTGGTGATGGACTTGGCGAATATCCACGAGATGAAGATGCTCGCACCGAGCGCCCAGGTGGCGGCCGGGCGGCCTGCTTCATCATGACCGCGGAAGAAGCCGGCGTGACCGACCGCGCGCGGCGACAGTGCGTACATGCCGGCGCCGTACAGGATGAGGAAGCCCCAGAAGGCGGCACCGAAAAGCAGCGGATCGTTCATGAACGTCCCTTCAGTTGAGCGCGCCGCCACAGGACGACCCCTGTCCGGCAGTGCAGCCGTAGCAGTGGTCGGCCACCACCACCGAATTGCCGTCGAGGTCGCGCCCCAGCAATTGCGACAGGTGGGTGCGCGGCCGCCCCTCGACGCGCAGCGGCAGCCCCAGCATCTGGTTGAAATCGCAATCGTAGACGTGGCCCTGCCAGTCCACACTCAACTGGTTTCGGCACATCACGTGCTGCAGGTTGTCGTCGCGGTGGGCGCCGCGCAACAATTCCATGTAGCTGGAGAACAGACCCTTGGACACCAACGTCGAGCCGAAGCGCTGGATCGGCATGTTGGCCAGCGTCAGCAGGCGGGTGAATACGATGCCGTACTCGCGCCCGAGGTGCTCGCGATACGCCTCTTCCAGCTGGGCCTGCGGCGGCGGCAGGGCCGGACCCTGCGGGTTGAACACCAGATTCAGTTCGAGGCCGCTGTCCGTCCGGCCGTAGCCGAGCCCATTCAGCTGCTTCAGCCCGGCAATGCTGCGCGCGAACACGCCGTTGCCGCGCTGACGGTCGACGTTGTCCTCCAGGTAACAGGGCAGCGACGCGGTCACTTGCACGCCCTGTTCGGCCAGGAAGGTCGCCAATCCCTCGTGATCCGGTTCGGACAGGATGGTGAGGTTGCAGCGGTCCACCACCGCGACGCCCAGCGCGCGCGCCTCGGTGACCAGGCTGCGGAAGTGCGGATTCATTTCCGGCGCGCCGCCGGTCAGGTCGAGCTGACGGATGTCGCTGGCGCGGATGAAGTCGAGCACGGCGCGGATGTTCTCGGCGCTCATCTGTTCGGTGCGCGTCGGGCCCGCATTCACGTGGCAGTGCAGGCAGCTCTGGTTGCAGGTGTAGCCCAGATTGACCTGCAGCACTTCGGTATGACGCCGGCGCAGTGGCGGGAAATCGGTGCGGGACAGCAGCGGCAGGGTGGCGTGCATGCAGGAGGGTCCTCGATGTCTGTGCGGCAGCAGACCGCCCGGGGGCGGAAAACCTTACGGTCAGGGTGCAGTATGCTTGCCCGGCACCGGGGTACGTCATCGATGACGTACCCACGCCAACGACCGGAGGAAAGAAGGAATGTTCAAAGGCATATTGCTGGAGCAGGGCGAGGGCGGCAAGACGATCGCCAGTCTCAAGGATCTTGACGAAGCAGCGCTGCCGGAAGGCGATGTGCGCGTCGCCGTCAGCTGGTCCAGCCTGAACTACAAGGACGCGCTGGCCATCACCGGCCGCAGCCCCATCGTGCGCAAGTGGCCCATGGTGCCGGGCATCGATTTCGCCGGCACGGTGGAACAGAGCAGTCACCCGCTGTGGAAGGCCGGCGACGCGGTGGTGCTGACCGGCTTCGGCGTTGGCGAAGGTCACTGGGGCGGTCTGGCACAGCGCGCGCAGGTGAAGGGCGACTGGCTGGTGGGTCTGCCGGCCGGGCTCGATGCGATGCATGCGATGGCGGTCGGCACGGCCGGTTTCACCGCCATGCTGTGCGTGATGGCGCTGGAACGTCACGGTCTGCAGCCGGGCGACGGCGAGGTGCTGGTGACCGGCGCCAGCGGCGGCGTCGGTTCAGTCGCGGTGGCGCTTCTGGCCCGGCTCGGTTACCGCGTGGTGGCCAGCACCGGCCGGCTGGAAGAGACCGATTACCTGAAATCTTTGGGCGCCGAATCGGTGATCGACCGCGCCACGCTGTCGGCACCCGGCCGCCCGCTGGCGAAGGAGCGTTGGGCAGGCGTTGTCGACAGCGTCGGTTCGCACACGCTGGTCAATGCCTGCGCGGCGACGCGCGAGAACGGTGCGGTGGCGGCCTGCGGCCTGGCTCAGGGCATGGATTTCCCGGCCACGGTCGCGCCGTTCATCCTGCGCGGCGTCACGCTGTACGGCATCAACAGCGTCACTGTCGCCCGCGCACCGCGCGAGGCGGCCTGGGCGCGCATCGTGCGCGACATGCCGATGGACCTGCTGGACCGCATGACCGAGGTGGTGCCGCTTGCCGACGTGATCGCCGTCGCGCCACGCTTCATCGACGGACAGGTGCGCGGTCGCCTCGTGGTCGATACGTCGGTCGTCTGAGGAGCACCGGCGGCGCGTTTGCCAAGCACTGTTGCGGCGCACTAATTTTGACGCTCATCAAGTACTTGGCTAAACTGCGCCGCGATTTTGCAGGAATCCACTTCAACCCATAAGAAGAGAGACTCGATGAGCGCCAGGACCCTTCTTGCTGTCGTAGCCGTCTGCGCCAGCCCGCTCGCCTTCGCTGCCGAGGGCAGTGCCGACGCAGCCAAGGACAAGATTTCGATGTGCGTCGGCTGTCACGGCATTCCGGGCTACCAGACCGCATTCCCGAAGACCTACAAGGTGCCCCGTATCGGCGGTCAGTACCCGGAGTACATCGTTGCCGCGCTGCAGGCCTACAAGAACGGTGACCGCAAGCACCCGACGATGACCGGTATCGCTGCCAGCCTGACCGAGCAGGACATGGCCGACCTCGCCGCCTACTACGGCGCCCAGAAATAAGGAACGCAGGCCATGATGAAGAAATTCGCTTTCGTTGCGCTCGCCGCCATGGTGGGCATGTCCGTCGCCCACGCCGGCGATGCCGCCAAGGGCAAGGAAAAGTCCGCTGCCTGCGCCGCCTGTCATGGTGCCGACGGCAACAGCCCGGCGCCGGCCTTCCCGCGCATCGGCGGTCAGCACGAGGACTACCTGCTGCAGGCGCTGCAGCAGTACAAGAAGGGCACGCGCAAGAACGCCATCATGGCGGCTCAGGTCGGTGCGCTGAGCGACCAGGACATGGCCGATCTGGCCGCCTACTTCGCGTCGCAGGCCGGTCCGCTGGTCACCCGTCGCTGAGTTTGTTTGTGCTCCAGTAAAAAAGCCGGCTTCGCCGGCTTTTTTATTGCCCCGCTTGCCGTGCGCCGCCGTTCAGAGCTTCAGGCGGCCGCCCGGGCAGTAGCCGGCCTTTTCCAGCCGGCTCAGGGTTGGTGCCAGATTGAGCGTGGTCTGCGTGCGCAAATGGCGCGCCCGCTCGCGCAGCGTGTCCAGCGACAGGTCGATCACCTCGGCACCACCGGCGACGCAGATCGCATTGCCTTCGTCGAGCGAGGGCAGCACCAGCGCTCGCCCGTCGTGGGCGTCGATCAGGCGCTGCGCACTGGCGCGGAAGCCGCGCGTGCGACCGAACATGTTCAGGCTGACACGCCCATCCGTGGCAAGGCGCGCACGGCAGTGCTGGTGAAAGGCGGCGGTATCGAGCGCATTGGCGCGCGCCCGGTGGTCATAGCCATCGACCAGGATGAAGTCCCACGCCGTCTCGCTTTCGGCGACGAATTTCGCGCCGTCGTCGATGACGATGCGCAGACGCTCGTCCTCGGCCGGGAGCCGAAAATGCATCGCCGCGACGGCCGGCATGCGCGGATCGATCTCGACCACGGTGATGTCGGCCCGCGGGCAGTAACGATGCAGAAACTTGGTGACCGAGCCCGCGCCCAGCCCGATCACCAGCACGCGTGCCGGCCACGCGTCGTGCGGCGCGAACAGCAGCGGCAGCATCATTTCGCGCGTGTATTCCAGTTCCAGCGCGAACGGGCGCGCGACGCGCATGGCGCCCTGCACCCATTCGGAACCAAAGTGCAGGTAGCGCACGCCGGCCGCCTCGGACACGTCTATCGAATTGCGCGGCGTCTTCGTGCGCCCGCTGCCGAACAGCGTGGCGAGGCTCAATTGCGCTGCTCGGGCAGCACGATGTTGACTTCGAGTACCTCGTAGTTGTCCTGCTTTTCGAGCTGAACCTTGATGTCTTCCGGGTTCACGCGCACGTATTTCGAAATCACCGCCACCAGTTCCTGCTGCAGCGCCGGCAAGAAGTCGGGCGCCGAGTTCGATCCGCGCTCGCGCGCGATGATCAGCTGAAGGCGTTCCTTCGCGATCGAAGCGGTCTTCTGCTTCTGGCCGAAGATCAGGGAAAGCAGGGACATGCTTACTTCCCTCCGAACAGGCGCTTGAGCAGGCCGGGCTTTTCGTAGTCGACGAAGCGCAGCGGACGCTCCTCGCCGAGGAAGCGCGCGACCACGTCTTCGTACGCCTGGGCGACGTCGCTGCCTTCCATGTGGATGGCTGGCGTACCCTGGTTCGAGGCCTGCAGCACGATTTCCGATTCCGGGATCACGCCCAGCACCGGGATGCGCAGGATTTCCTGCACGTCGACGTGGCTCAGCATTTCGCCTTCAACGGCGCGCTTGGGCGAGTAGCGGGTGACCACCAGATGTTCCTTCACCGGCTCGCGGCCGTCGCGCGCGCGGCGCGATTTCGACTGCAGGATGCCGAGGATGCGGTCCGAGTCGCGCACCGAACTCACTTCCGGATTGGTCACGATGACCGCCTCGTCGGCGAAGGTGAGCGCCATTACCGCACCGTGCTCGATGCCGGCCGGCGAGTCGCAGACGATGTAGTCGAAACCCATGTCGGCGAGGTCCTTCAACACCTTTTCGACGCCTTCTTCGGTCAGCGCGTCCTTGTCGCGCGTCTGCGAGGCGGGCAGCACGAACAGGTTGTCGCAGTGCTTGTCCTTGATCAGCGCCTGGGTAAGGTTGGCTTCGCCGTGGATTACGTTCACGAAGTCATACACCACGCGGCGTTCGCAGCCCATGATGAGATCAAGGTTGCGCAGGCCGACGTCGAAATCGATCACCGCGGTCTTCTTGCCGCGCAGTGCGAGGCCGGACGAAAAAGCGGCGCTGGTCGTGGTCTTGCCCACGCCGCCCTTGCCGGATGTGACGACTACGATACGGGTCACTGTGTTCTCCCTCTTGTGATTCAGGTGGTCGCCAAAGCGGCGACGGTCAATACCTGTTTGTCCGAATGGTCTTCCAGGCGCACGTGCGCCGGTCGGCGCAACAGTTCGCCGCTGGCCGTGTGTTCGAAGGTCTTGTACACGCCGGCGATCGACACCAGTTCCGCCTCGAAGCAGGTGGTGAAGATGCGCGCCTGCGTGTCGCCCGAGGCGCCGGCCAGTGCACGGCCACGCAGCGGCGCGTAGATGTGGATGTTGCCGTCGGCGATCACTTCGGCGCCGGCACTGACCATGGCCAGCACCACCAGATCGCAGCCGCGCGCATAGATGCGCTGACCGGAGCGCAAGGGCTTGTCGATGATTTCGGTGCGTCGCGACGCTTCGTGGGCGACCGCCGCGGGTGTGTTCGCCGCCGCCGGCTCGGGGGGCGCTACTGCCGCAGGCGGTTCGGGCGTCGGTTCAGGTTCGCGCTCGGGCGCGGCGCGCGGCGCGCTGTCGGCCGCCAGCACGGCCATGCCAAGCGCGCGCGCATCGTCCGCGGCAGCGTCGCACGCGGCTTGCACGGCGATGGCGGTCAGCGCATGGCGGCCCAGGGCGTCGCGGATGGCCGGCAGGTCGGGGCGGGCGTCGGCCGGCAGTTCGCTGCAGTCGATCACCACCGGTTCGCCGGAAAAGAAGCCGGGCATGCTGCCGAGCCGCGCGTCGAGCGCTGCGGCGATGGCCGTGCTGTCGTCGCTGCGCAGCACGGCACGCATCGCTTCGAGCGTGGCGCTTTTGAGTTCTATGGCCGAAGTATCGGGCTTGCGCGCCATGGGGAGTCCGCGGGAAATGTCGAAAGTCTACTCAGTGCCCGACCTGCGGGCAACACGGCGTTTCAATGCACCGCCGCCGGCGGATCGCCGAACAGGCGGGCGATGTCGGCTGCGCTGAAGCGGTAGTCGTGATTGCACATGTCGTCATGGATGTGCAGTTCGCCCTTCTCGGCGAGGATGGATTCGACCTCGGCGCGGCCCAGCGACAGCACCAGCCGACGCACCTTTTCCTCGTCGCGCGGGCAGTGATGGCGCGGCGTCTGTGCCTCGAACACGCGGATGCCGCCGGCCTGTATCTCCTCGTGGAACAGTCGGCCGAGCAGCGTTTCAGTGTCCAGCGTCTTCAGTTCGTCCGGCGTCACCGTGGCGGCCAGATGGCACACACGGGCCCAGCCGTCGGCGTCGCGCTGATCGGCGCCCGGCAGCTTCTGCAGGAACAGCCCGCTCGCCGTATCCCCGTCGGCAGCCAGCCACAGCGCCGTGGGCTGCTGCTCGGACTGTTCGAGGAAGTGCTCGAATACCTCTGCCACGGTCGCGCCTTCGAGCGGTACCACGCTCTGGTAGGGCGTGGGAGAGCTTTCCGGCTGCATGGTCATGACCAGATGGCCATCGCCCAACAGTTCGGGCAGCGGTGCTTCGACCAGCTCGGCCGGCGCACTCGCCATGCCACGGATGCGCAATTGCTGGTCGCAATCGACCACCAGCATGCCCACCGCGCCATTGCCGCGCACCTGGACTGTCAGCCGACCTGGCTGCTTGAGCTGGCCGCCCACCATCAGCGACACCACGGTCACTTCGCCGAGCAGTCGCGTCACCACCCGGCCGTAGCCGCGGCCACGCAGCATCGACTGCCAGCCTTCGGACAGGCGCACGCGGGCGCCGCGGATGTCCAGACCTTCGAACATGAAGCGCTGGATCAGGTCAGGTGCGCTCATCCGAGCACCTCGGACCAGCGTTGGGGGTCGAAACCGATCAGCAGTTCGTCACCGTGGTCGACGATGGGCCGGCGGATGGCGGACGGGTTGGCGCTGAGCAGCGCGAATGCGCGATCGGCGTCGAGGTCGGCGGTCTGGTCAGGCGGCAGCTTGCGGAAGGTGGTGCCGCGCGTATTGACGACGGCCTGCCAGCCGGCGCGGCGTATCCAGTCAGCCAGGGCGTCTGCCGGTACGCCGTCCTTCTTGTAGTCATGCAGTTGGAAGTCGATGTGCCGGTCGGCAAGCCAGGCGAAGGCACGCGACATGGTGTCGCAGCGCTTGATACCGAAGACGCGAAGCATGGGGTGTTGAGGTGCGAAATCCGGAGAGCGCGCATTGTACGTTGCACCGCCGGCGCCTGCTGCGGGTGACGAATGGTCTCCTGGGGCTGGCGTCATCGTCCTGCAATGGTTAAGATTTGGAAAATTTATCCGAAACAACAAACTGGCACGCGAAATTGATCGGCTTATTCAGGTCTTTCGCGCGCATCAACAGTGGGAGACGTGCATGATGTTTCGACGCCCGGGCCTCTATGCCCTGACGCTGGTTTTCGGATTTTCGATGTTTGCCGCCGATGTTGCGCTTGCAGCGCGTTCGGTCGCCAGCGGCAAGCAGGTCAAGTCGGCAGTCCGCCCTGCGGCCAAGATCGCCTCCAAGAAGCGTGTTTCGCCCACAGTGCAGGCCGCGGCCAAGCGCTCGGCGCCGCTTGCTGTCGCGGTGCCGGCTTTCCGCCCGCCGAAGCCGCCGGCGCAGCGTCACTACGCGGTCGATGGCAGCACCTTCTACGCGGACGGCGTGCGGGTGCGCGCCGCCGGCCTGGAGGGAATTGAAATGGCGGGTGCCTCGGGCATGGCCAAACAGCGGCTGCAGCAACTGCTTGATTCCGGTCGCGTCAGCATCGAACCGCTGGGCATGGATGGCGGCGACGTCACGCTGGCCCGGGTGCGGGTGGATGGACGCGACGTGAGCGAACTGGTCAGCGCGCGCTGAGTCCAGCGCCGAATGAAAAAGGGCCCGGTGATTACCGGGCCCTTTTTCATTGTCCTGTCGTCTGAGGATCAGCCTGCGGTCAGCGCAGGGTTCCGGCTGCCGTGTGTTTCCTTCGCGGCCGGTGCGTCGTCCGCCACTGCCTCGTCGGCGACCGTTTCGGCGTCGACCGGCTTCAGTTTGCGGGTGTTTTTCGGGCTGACCGTCGGCAGCACGACCTCGATCTTGTTCTGCGTCATGTAGTCGTTCATTTCGCGCCAACCGGCGAAGATGGCGGCCTTCGACGCCTTCGGATTCAAGGCGTAGCAGTCCTCGAGCGCGCGGCCGGCGTGGCGGCAGGCGCCGCCGACGGCCTTGGCCTCCAGTTCCTTCTGCGCTGCGGCGCGGTTGGGATCGGGAATGGGCAACTTGTCGCACGCGGCCACAAGGACTGCGCACGCGATCAGCACGATGGAGGGGACAGCTTTCACCTGGGGGCGCTTCCGGAGATTGGGCACACACCCTGTCTACGGCAGCGCGCCCCCGCCGCTTGAGTGCCGTGACGCGCTTACAGAGCGCCGCGCGAACACTCGGCCAGCAGCGTGTCCTGTGCACAGTGGCGCGCCGCCCGCGACACTCGGCGGCGGTAGCGGCCGTCCGGCTCCATCTCCCACGACTGGCTGTTGTCCAGCAGGTAGGGGCGCAGGCCTTCCTTCATGATGCGTCGCTTCAGCTTCGGATCGAGTACCGGGAAGGCCACCTCGATACGGCGGAAGAAGTTGCGCTCCATCCAGTCGGCGCTGGCGAGGTAGAGCTTTTCCTCGCCGTCGGCGTGGAAGTGATAGATGCGCGAATGTTCGAGGAAGCGGCCGACCACCGAACGCACGGTGATCTTGTCCGACAGGCCGGGCACGCCCGGGCGCAGCGCGCACACCCCGCGCACGATGAGGTCGATGTCCACGCCGGCCTGACTGGCTGCGTAAAGCGCTTCGATCGTCTCGTCCTCGACCAGCGAATTCATCTTGGCGATGATGCGGCCCTTGCGGCCGGCACGTGCGTTCTCCGCTTCCTGCCCGATGGCGGCGATCACGTTGCTGTGCAACGTGAAGGGTGCCTGCCACAGATGGGTGAGCGTGCCGGCGTGTCCGAGGCCGGTCAGCTGCTTGAATACCTCATTCACGTCCTCGCCGATCTGCTCGTTCGCGGTCATCAGGCCGAAGTCGGTGTAGAAACGGGCGGTGCGCGGGTGGTAGTTGCCGGTACCGAGGTGCACGAAGCGGCGGAAGCGGTGCACGCCATCCACCTGCTCGCGCCGCACCACCATCAGCAGCTTGGCGTGCGTCTTGTAGCCGAACACGCCATAGACGACATGTGCGCCGGCCTCTTCGAGGCGCGACGCCCAGTTGATGTTCGCTTCTTCGTCGAAGCGCGCCATCAGTTCGACCACGACGGTGACTTCCTTGCCCTTGAGCGCGGCGCGCACCAGCGCCTCCATCAGCACGGAATCGGTGCCGGTGCGGTACACCGTCATCTTGATCGCCACGACTTCAGGGTCGTCGACCGCCTGCTGCACCAGGTCAATCACCGGCTTGAAGGACTGGAAGGGATGGTGCAACAGCAGATCCTGCTTGCGGATCATGGCGAAGATGTCGTAGCGCTTTTCCATTGTGCGCGGCACCTGCGGCACAAAGGGCGGGTATTTCAGATCCGGGCGCTCGACCCAGTCCGGCACCTGCATCAGACGCACGAGGTTCACGATGCCCGGCGCGCGGTAGAGGTCGTCGCGCGTCAGGTTGAACTGCTGCAGCAGGAAATCCGCCATGTGTTCGGAACAGTTGTCCGCAACTTCCAGCCGCACGGCGTCGCCGTAATGGCGCTGCGGCAGTTCGCCCTGCAGCGCCTGGCGCAGGTTCTTTACCTCTTCCTCGTCGAGGAAGAGGTCGGAGTTGCGGGTGACGCGGAACTGGTAGCAGCCGAGCACGTTCATGCCTTCGAACAGATCGCCGACATTCATGTGCATGGCTGACGACAGAAACACGAAGCCGTGGTCCACGCCGGTCAGTTCCTTCGGCAGCTTGATCACGCGCGGCAGCGCGCGCGGTGCCTGCACGATGGCGTAGCGCGAACTGCGGCCGAAGGCGTCGCGGCCTTCCAGCTCGACGGCGAAGTTCAGGCTCTTGTTCAGCACGCGCGGGAAGGGGTGCGAGGGGTCGAGCCCGATCGGCGTCAGCACAGGCATCAGCTCGCGCATGAAGTAGTCGCGCACCCAGTCGCGTTGCGCTTCGGTCCAGTCGCCGCGGCGCAGGAACACGATGCCTTCCTTTTCCAGCAGCGGCAGGATGACGTCGTTCAGCAGCGAATACTGTTCGGCGATCAGCTGGTGCGCTTCGGCGGCAATCAGCCGCAGTGCTTCCTGCGCGGAGCGGCCGTCCGAGGTGACACCGCGGGCGCCCATGCGGATGTGTTCGCGCAGGCCACCGATGCGGACCTCGAAGAACTCGTCGAGGTTGCTCGACACGATGCACAGGAACTTCAACCGTTCGAGCAGCGGTACGCGTTCGTCCGCCGCCTGCGCCAGCACGCGCCGGTTGAAGGCGATCAGCGACAGTTCGCGGTTGATGAAGTGATCGGGTGCGTAGCGTGGCACCGGCAGGATGGACGGCATGATCGGTTTCTGTCTCTGAAGTTGTTGTTATGCGACCCGGTATTTTGTGACACAAGTGCTATGGAATTATTACAGCGTCCGGGCGCCTCGTGCTTGACGGCGCGTGGCTTGCGCGCTGCTACACTCCGCGCTGATCTCTTTTATTGCATCGCCGCATGAGCTACGAACTTCTTGCCGCAGTCGACCTCGGGTCCAACAGTTTCCGGCTCCAGGTCGCGCGGGTGATCGATGACCAGATCTACCCGCTCGACGGCGTGAAGGAAACCGTCCGCCTGGCGGCCGGTCTGGGGCACGGCAAGTTGCTCGACGGGGCGTCGCAGCTCAGGGGGCTGGAGGCGCTGTCCCGTTTCAACGAGCGTCTGCGCGGCTTCGCGCCGGACCAGGTGCGTGCGGTGGCCACCAACACGTTGCGCGTGGCGAAGAACGCGCCGCAGTTCCTGCCGCAGGCCGAGGCGGCTCTGGGCTTCCCGATCGAGGTGATCGCCGGGCGTGAGGAGGCGCGGCTGATTTACGTCGGCGTTGCCCACACGCTGCCCAATCCTTCCAGTCAGCAACTGGTGGTCGATATCGGTGGCGGCTCGACCGAGTTCATCATCGGTCGCAGCTTCGAGCCGATGGCGCTCGAATCGCTCTACATGGGCTGCGTCGCCTTCAGCCTGCGCTATTTTCCCGACGGCCGCATGGACAAGAAGTCGCTGCGCGAGGCCGAACTGGCGGCGCGGCGTGAACTTGAAACCATCGAGCAGGACTACCGGTCGCTCGGCTGGGACGAGGCGGTGGGTTCCAGCGGCACCGCCCGCGCGCTGCTCGACATCATGGAACTGAACGGCTGGTGCCAGGGCGCGCTGACGCGCGAAGGCATGGACAAGCTGCGTTCGCTGCTGCTGCGGGTCGGCGACGTGAATCGCCTCGGTGTGGCAGGGCTTCGTCCGGATCGGCTGCCAGTGCTGGCCGGCGGATTCGCCATCATGTCGGCGGTGTTCGACGCCTTCCGTCTCGAACGCATGAGTTTTTCCGAGGGTGCGCTGCGGCTGGGCGTGCTGTACGACCTGCTCGGGCGCTATCACCATCGTGACCTGCGCGACGCGACCGTGCTGCAGTTCGTGCGCCGTTACCAGGTGGACCAGCGTCAGGCCGATCGTGTCCACGCCACGGCGCTCAAGCTTTACCGGCAGCTTGAGCCGGATGCCGGCGACGATCATCCGGACCTGCACCTGTTGAGCTGGGCGGCGCGCTTGCACGAGCTGGGCATCTCGGTGGCGCACGCCGGCTACCACAAGCACAGCGCCTACATCGTCGGCAATGCCGACATGCCGGGCTTCTCGCGCATGGACCAGGCGCGACTCGCGCGGCTGGTGCTGGCGCACCGCGGCAAGCTGGAGAAGGTGAATTCCGCCGCCGCCGACCTGCGCGACTGGCCGCTCATCCTTTGTCTGCGGCTGGCCGTGCTGCTGCATCGCAGCCGCGACGACTACGACGAACTGCCGCTGCGCCTCGAGCGCAGTGGCGCGGGCTACGTCATGTCGGCGCGCGCCGAATGGCTGGCGGCGTCACCGCTGACTGCCGCCAGCCTGCACGACGAGCAGCGTCTGTGGGCGGCGATAGGCATCGAGCTCAAGCTGCGTCCGCAGCGCGCCAAAGGCCAGTCGGCCGCCTGAGCGCCAGATCATGGGCGTCCCGACGATTGCGTTCGAGATGTCCGGGCCGTTGCGCGTTGCCGTGCTGGCCGGCGACTGGACGCTGACGGGACTGGAAGGACGCCTCGACGCCTTGCGCACGCAACTCGCCGCGGCCGAAGCAGGCCGGATCGAGACCTGGAACCTCGCCGCCGTGAGCCGCCTCGATTCGCTCGGCGCCAGCGTGCTGTGGCGCGGCTGGGGCGACCGGCTGCCTGAGCAGTTGGAGGCCGATCCGCGTACGCGCAGGATGCTGGAGTCGGCGGCAACGCTCGGGGTACGCCGCCGCGGCGGCGCACCGCAATCGCGTTTCGGCGATTCGCTTGTCGCGCTCGGTCGCGTCGGCATTGCGCTGTGGCGCCAGCTGATCGGCATGATCGCGCTGACCGGCCAGATGCTGTTCGATCTCGCCGCTGCATTGCGTCGCCCGCACGACGCGCCGCTGCGCGAGCTGTCGGCCAATCTGTACAAGACCGGCGTGACGGCGCTGCCGATCACCGCGCTGGTGGGCTTCCTGATCGGCGTCGTGCTGTCCTATCTGTCGGCGCTGCAACTGAAGACCTTCGGCGCAGACGTGTTCATCATCAACATCCTCGGCATCGGCATCGTGCGCGAACTGGGGCCGGTGCTGGTGGCGGTGCTGGTGGCCGGACGCTCCGGCTCGGCGATGACCGCGCAGCTCGGCGTGATGCGGGTCACCGAGGAGATCGATGCGCTGACCACGATGGGCGTGCCGGCCACGTTGCGGCTGGTGTTGCCCAAGGTGCTGGCACTGCTGGCGGCGATGCCGCTGCTGGTGCTGTGGACCTCGTCGGCGGCGCTGTTCGGCGGCATGGTGGCGGCTTCGATACAGCTCGACATCAGCTACGGTTTCTTTCTCGAAACCCTGCCGCGCGTAGTGCCGATCGCCAATCTCTACATCGGCCTGGGCAAGGGTCTGGCTTTCGGTCTGGTGATCGCGCTGGTCGCCTGCCATTTCGGACTGACGGTGAAGCCGAACACCGAAAGCCTGTCGGCCAATACGACGCGTTCGGTGGTCAGTGCGATCACCTGCGTCATCCTGGTCGACGCGGTGTTCGCCATTGCTACGCGTCACATCGGCATGCCAACATGAACGACGCGGTCATCGACATCCGCGGGCTGGTCACGCGCTTCGGCAGCAATGTCGTGCATGACGGACTGGATCTTGCCCTGCCGGCAGGCGAGGTGCTGGCGCTGGTCGGTGGTTCGGGCAGCGGCAAGACCACGCTGCTGCGCCAGGTGATCGGCCTGCTGCGGCCGCAGCAGGGGCAGATAAGGGTGTTCGGTCAGCCGCTCTTTTCCGGTGATGCGCTGGCCGACCGCCAGTTGCGGCGTCGTTTCGGTGTGCTGTTCCAGCAGGGCGCCCTGTTTTCCGCACTCAACGTGCTGGAGAACATCGCCTTTCCGCTGCGCGAACTGCGCTGGCTCGATCGCGATGCCATCCACGATCTGGTCATGATCAAGCTCGCCATGGTCGAGCTGGAACCGCAGCACGCCTGGCTGATGCCGGCCGAACTGTCCGGGGGCATGATCAAGCGGGTTGCGCTGGCTCGCGCGCTGGCGCTCGAACCGGAGCTGCTGCTGCTCGACGAACCGACAGCCGGCCTCGATCCGGACCGTTCGGAGGCCTTTGTCGCGCTGATCCGTCGCTTGCGCGATCAGCTTGGTCTGACCGTGGTGCTGGTGACCCACGATCTCGACACACTGGCGGCGCTGGCGACTCAGGTCGCCGTGCTCGGCGAGCGACGTATACTCGCTTACGGTCCACTTGATCACGTCATGAAACACGATCATCCCTTCATCCGCAGTTTCTTCTGTGCCGAACGCATGTCGCGCCTGCTCGCGCGCAGCGGGAGCTGATCATGGAAAGCCGCGCCCACGCACTGGCTGCAGGTCTGTTCCTGCTGCTGATGAGTGTCGCCGTCGGACTGGCCATCTGGTATCTGTCCAGCGGGGACGACGCCGGAGAGGAGTACCTGCTGGTGACCACGGCCGATGTCGGTGGCCTGAGTCCGCAGGCTCAGGTGCGCTACCGCGGCATCCGTGTCGGCAAGGTGAGGGACATTTACATCAACCCTGACAACCCGCGGGAAATCCACGTCCGCATCTCGATTCCGGCGCGTTATCCGGTGACCGCGGGCACGCGCGCAGAACTTGGCTATCTCGGCGTGACCGGTCTGGCGCTGATCGACATGACGGACGATGGCTCCGACCCGACGCCGCTGTCGCCGGCCGACGCCCGCATCCCGCTGCGTGGCTCGCAGTTTGGCGGGCTGGGCAACAAGGCCAGCGACACGATGGACGTGATGCGCCAGGTGCTGTTGCGGCTGCATGTGCTGCTCGACGACCGCAATCTCGAACGCATAGGCGCGACGCTGGGCAGCCTGCAGTCGGCGACTGCGCACCTGGACCGGACGCTGGTCCATCTGCCGGGCGTCGCCGGCGATCTGCGCGAAACGCTGCAACGCGCTCAGGCAGTGCTGTCGGCTGAAAATATCGAACGCAGCGGGCGCATCCTCGGTCAGCTGGAGGCGGTCAGCGCCCAAGGCGCGCCGCTGGCGCAGGAACTGCGGACCGTGCTGGCGTCGATGCAGCAGTTGTCATCGCGGCTCGATGCGCTGGCTGCGAGCATGGGGCAACAGATCAACGGCGACACCTTGCCGCGGCTGCAGACGCTGCTCGACGAAGCGAACCGCGATGCCCGCCAGCTGCGACGTGTGCTGGGCGAGCTCGAGTCTTCGCCACAGATGCTGCTGCTCGGGCGCGAGACGCAACAGCCCGGGCCCGGCGAGCCCGGTTTCGATCCCGCCGCCGGCAGAGCGCGCGACTGAGGAGCATCGGAGATGAAATCACTTTGGGCGAGCGCGCTGCTGTCGATCACGCTGGCCGCGTGCGGGCCGCTGCTGCCGCGTTCGCCGACGTCCGAACTTCACGATCTGGGCAGCCAGCGTGCCGCCCGCCCGCTGGCGCGCGTGCCGGTGCTGACCGACGTGCGTGCCCCGAATTGGCTGGACGGCACCGCCATCCACTATCGCCTTGCCTACGAGAGCGAAACACGCCGACGCAGTTACGCATTGAGCCGCTGGGCAGCACCACCGGCCGAACTGCTGTCGGTCGCGCTGCGACGCATGCTGGATAGCCCGGGTGCGCCGTCGACCTGCCGTCTGGTGGTCGAGCTGGACGAGTTCATACAGGTGTTCGAGCAGCAGCAGGCGTCGGCGGCGCTGATATCCGGGGTCGCCACATTGGTCGGCGCCAATGGCAGAACCATCGTCGACCGCATGCGCTTCTCGCTGACCGAGAAGGCGCTCGGCGCCGATGCGCCGTCCGGTGTTGCGGCGCTGTCGCGTGGCGTCGATGCACTGGGTGTGCGGATCGCCGACTGGCTTGATCGGGCGGAGGCCGAAGGGCTGAGCAGGAGGTGCGAATCATGAATCCGGGAAATGCAGCGCCACGCGATAACGGTCTGCTGCAGTCAGCATTGGATCAGGTCGCCGAGACGTGCTGGGCGCGCCTGCCGTGCGAGCGCGTCACCATCATGCTGGCCGACGGTGAGGGCCACGATGCCGTGCTTGGGATTGCGGCCTGGCGTGGCGAACTGGCGCAGGAAGTGGTCAATGCGCGGGTGAGCAGCGGCAGTTCGGTGGCGGGTGAGGTGTTCGCCAGCGGGCGAGGGCGGCGTGTCATCGACGCCGACGCGCCGCACGCCGGCGGCCGCGCGCGCGGCGAGGGCGGCAGCTTCATCTGCACGCCGTTGCCGCTTGACGGACGCATACTGGGCGTGATCAACGTGCGACGCGGTCGCGGTCAGCCGGCATTCACGGAAGAAGAGGAGGGCATGCTGGACTGCCTCGCGCTGTTCGGCGGCAAGTCGGTGCAGACCGCGCAACTGGCCTTCCTGGTCAAATCGGAGTTCGCGCAGCGGGCGCTGCAGGGCGAGGAGGTGACAGCGCTGGCGGAAGCCTTCTCGCAAGGCGCGGCGCAGCCGGCGCAGGTGGCGCGCATGCTGGCGAAATCCTTCTATCGGGAAATGAAGGCGGCCGGTTTTGGCAACAACCAGATCGTCGGCGCGGCGGGCGAGATCATCGACCAGCTGTCGGCCAGTCTGCGCAAGCACGGCCAGCGCATGGAGCGCGGCCGGCAGTGAATCATCGGCGCCGGGGCTGGCCGGCGCCGCGTCGCGTCAGCTGAGCGAGGCGCTGTAGGCGTCGGCGCTCAGCAGCTCGTCAAGTTCGGCCGCATTGTCCGGCTTGATGACGAACATCCAGGCACCGTAGGGATCCTGATTGACCGATTCGGGCTGGTCGGCGACCGGGGCATTGACCGCGGTGACCGTGCCCGACACCGGAGCGTGGATGTCGGAGGCCGACTTGACCGATTCGATCACCGCCATCGCCTCGGTACGGGCGACGGTGCGGCCGACATCGGGCAACTGCAGAAAGACCACATCTCCGAGGGCATCCTGCGCGTGGTCGGTGATGCCGACCGTCACGGTGCCGTCCTGTTCGACCCTGACCCATTCGTGTGTGTCGGTGTAGCGAAGATTGTCCGGATGATTCATTGCTGTTTCCTGGTGGGTTTGACCGGGCAAGATTGTAGCCGCGCAGGACCGTCAGCGGCCGCCTGCTAGAATCCCAAAGTTATGAATGCCGATCTGCACTGCCACTCCTGCCACTCCGACGGCGTACTGTCGCCGGCCGCGCTCGCCGCGCGCGCAGCGGCCAATGGCGTCGAGCTGTGGTCGCTGACCGATCACGACAATCTGGGCGGACTCGACGAAGCGCGCGAGCAAGCACGTGCGCTGGGCATGCGTTTCATCGACGGCGTCGAGATCTCCGTCACCTGGCACGGCACCACCATCCACGTCGTCGGCCTCGGCATCGATCCGCGCCATGCGCCACTGGAGCAGGGCCTGGCCAGCGTGCGCGGCGGCCGCGACGAGCGCGCGTTGCGCATGGCCGAGGCGCTGGAAGCGCTGGGCGTGCGCGAGGCCTACGCCAACGCGATGCGCCATGCCGGCAATCCGTCGCTCGTTGGTCGGTCACACTTCGCACGCGTGCTGGTCGAGCAGGGCTATGCGCCGGACGTGCATGCGGTGTTCCACAACTATCTGGTGCGCGGTCGCCCCGGCTACATCGAACACCAATGGACGGCGCTGGAGCAGGCGGTGGCGTGGATACGCGGCGCTGGCGGCGTCGCCGTGGTCGCCCATCCGGGCCGCTATCGCATCTCCGGCGATCAGTTGCTGCGCCTGCTCGGCGACTTCCGCGATGCCGGAGGGCAGGCCATCGAAGTGGTGTCCGGCTCGCACGGCGAGGCCGAGGTCAGGCATTTCGCCCGGCTGGCCCGCGATTTCGGTTTCTACGCCTCGCGCGCGTCCGACTTCCATGCGCCGGACGAAAGTCCGATCGACCTCGGACGAGGCGCTCATCTGCCCGCCGGTGTCGAACCGGTGTGGCATGCGCCCGAGCTTGGCTCGCGTGTCGCCTGTCCGGCCTGATGCCGCTTTTCCACACCCTCTGACGAATACATCCACGTGGCACAGCTTTTCACCGTACATCCCGACAATCCGCAACCCCGCCTGATACGACACGCCGCCGACATCCTCCGGGATGGCGGGCTCGCGGCCATTCCGACCGACTGCGCCTGGTCGCTGGTGGGCCATATGGGCGATGCGCGCGTGCTCGAGCGCATCCGTCGCATCCGCGACGTGGATGTGCATCATCATTTCACGATGATGTGCCGCGACCTGTCGGACATCGCCAACCTCGCCAAGGTCGATAACGCGCAGTTCCGTCTGCTCAAGAGCGCGACACCAGGGCCCTACACCTTCATTCTGGAGGCGACGCGGGAGTTGCCGCGGCGCATCCTGCATCCGAAGCGCAAGACCATCGGCCTGCGGGTGCCGGACCATCCGGTCGTGTCGGCATTGCTGGAGGCGCTGGGCGAACCGCTGCTCGGCTCGACCCTTTTGCTGCCCGGCGAAGATCTGCCGCTGACCGACGCCGAGGACATCCGCGAGCGCCTCCAGCACGAGCTCGACCTGGTGATCGACGCCGGTCACTGCGGTACGCAGCCGACCTCGGTGATCGACCTGTCGTCGGGCACGCCCGAACTGGTACGCGCCGGCGCGGGCGACGTCGCGCGCTTCGGCCTGGACTGACGTGCCGGCCGCGTTCTGCTAGCATCCGCCCGCCTATGGACGAAAGCATTGCACGCTTGGCGGTCATCGTGCTGCCGGTCGTGCTTGCCATTACGCTGCACGAGGCGGCCCACGGATACGCCGCACTGATGAAGGGGGATCCGACCGCGCATCTGGCCGGCCGGATCACCGCCAACCCCTTGAAGCACATCGATCCGGTCGGCACGATACTGGTGCCGCTGGTCATGTACTTCGTCGGCGCGATGGCGGGTCACGAGGGGCTGCTGTTCGGCTGGGCCAAGCCGGTGCCGGTCGATTTTTCGCGGCTGCGTCGCCCGAAGCAGGACATGTTCTGGGTTGCGGCAGCCGGTCCGGCCGCCAATCTGGTGATGGCACTGGGCTGGGGGCTGGCAATGAAGCTGGCACTCGGCATGCCCGGTCACTACTTTGCCGAGCCGCTGCTGCTGATGGCCAAGGCCGGCATACTGATCAATCTGGTGCTGATGGTGCTGAACCTTCTGCCCATACCGCCGCTCGACGGCGGACGCATCATGGTGAGCCTGCTGCCGCGCGGTCCGTCCATGGTGTTCGCGCGCATCGAGCCTTACGGCATGTTCATCCTGATCGCGCTGCTGGTGTCGCACGTACTCGACGACATCCTGCGTCCGCTGCTCGTGCTGGCGAACGCGCTGCTGATGTCCCTGCTTTTCTGAACCGGATGAATCGATAACATGTACGCAGAACGCGTTCTTTCCGGCATGCGCCCCACCGGTCGCCTGCATCTTGGTCACTACCACGGCGTGCTGAAGAACTGGGTCAAGCTGCAGCACGAATACCCCTGTCTGTTCTTCGTTGCCGACTGGCATGCGCTGACCACCAATTACGAAGACACACAGGTGATCGAGCGTAGCGTGTGGGACATGCTGATCGACTGGCTGGCCGCGGGTGTCGATCCCAACCAGGCGACGCTGTTCATCCAGTCGCGGGTGCCGGAGCACGCCGAACTGCATCTGCTGCTGTCGATGATGTGTCCGCTCGGCTGGCTGGAGCGGGTGCCGACCTACAAGGACCAGCAGGAAAAGCTGGCCGACAAGGATCTGGCGACCTACGGCTTCCTCGGCTATCCGCTGCTGCAGTCGGCCGATATCCTGATCTACCGCGCCAATCTGGTGCCGGTTGGCGAGGATCAGGTGCCGCACGTCGAACTGACCCGCGAGGTGGCCCGTCGCTTCAACCACCTGTACGGTCGTGAGCCCGGCTTCGAGGACAAGGCGCGTGAGGCGGTGAAGAAGCTGGGCGGCAAGCGCGGCAAGCTGTACGAGGAACTGCGCCGCCTGTACCAGCAGGAAGGCAAGGAGGACGCGCTGGCGCAGGGCAAGGCGCTGCTCGAAGAGGCACAGAGCCTGAGTCTGGGCGACCGAGAGCGCCTCTACGGCTATCTGGAAGGCGGCGGCAAGATGATTCTGGCCGAGCCGGGTGCGCTGCTGACCGAGGCGGCGCGCATGCCGGGTCTGGACGGGCAGAAGATGTCCAAGTCGTACAACAACACGCTGATGCTGCGTGAAGAACCCGAGGTCGTCACCAAGAAGATCCGCGGCATGATGACCGACACCCAGCGCGTGCGCCGCACCGATCCGGGCGATCCGGACCGCTGCCCGGTGTGGCAGTTCCACGTGATCTACTCGGACGACTCGGTCAAGCAGTGGGTACAGGAAGGTTGCCGCTCGGCCGGCATCGGTTGCCTCGAGTGCAAGCAGCCGGTGATCGACGCGGTGCTGAAGGAACAGGCACCGATCCACGAGCGCGCGAAGCAGTACGAGGAAGATCCGATGCTGTTGCGCAACATCGTCGCCGATGGCTGCGAACGGGCGCGCAAGCTGGCGTCGGAAACGATGCGCGACGTGCGCGAGGCCATGGGCCTGAACTACGCCTGATGTCCGGCGAGGCGCTCATCGCTGAACCGGTGCCGGCCGCGACGGCCGCGCCACCGGCGCGCCTGTATGGCGAGGCGCTGGAAAAACTTCCGCTCGACCTGTACATTCCGCCCGATGCGCTCGAAGTGTTCCTGGACGCGTTCCAGGGGCCGCTCGATCTGCTGCTCTACCTGATACGCAAGGCCAACGTCGACATCCTCGACATTCCGATGGCGCCGCTGACCGCGCAATACCTCGTCTACGTCGAGGCGATGCGCTCGCAACGCCTGGAACTGGCGGCGGAATACCTGCTGATGGCGGCCATGCTGCTCGAGATCAAGTCTCGCATGCTGCTGCCGCGTCCGCCGCGTGAAGTCGCCGACGAGGGCGAGGATCCGCGTGCTGAACTGGTACGCCGGCTGATCGAGTACGAACAGATGAAGGCGGCCGCGCTGGCGCTGGACGCGATTCCGCGCATCCAGCGCGAGCACGAGTGGGTCGGCGTGCAGGTGGCCGAGCGGCTGGTCGAGATCCAGCCGAACGTGAGTGCGACCGACCTGCAGCTGGCCTGGCTGGCGCTGATGCGCCGTGCCGACATGACCCGCCATCACAAGGTGACGCGCGAGGCGCTGTCGGTGCGTGAGTTCATGTCCGGCATCCTGCGCCGGCTGCACGAAGAAGGTGATCTGCGCTTCGACCAGTTGTTCGAGGTTGGCGCGCCGGCCGCCCAGATGGTGGTGAATTTTCTCGCGGTGCTCGAACTGGCCCGCGAGAACCTGATTGAACTGCTTCAGCTCGAAGCCTTTGCGCCGATTTATGTCCGAACTGCCCGAACAGCCGCAGTCGCCGAGCCCGTCTGAGGTCAAGCGCGTGCTCGAAGCCGCGCTGCTCGCCAGCCAGGACGCAATGAGTACCGGCGAACTGCGAAAGCTGTTCGAACAGGAGCTCGACCACGCGCTGATCCGTCGTCTGCTCGACGAGTTGCGCGAGGACTGGGCGGGGCGGGGCATCGAACTGGTCCAGGTGTCGTCCGGCTGGCGTTTCCGCACCACCGCGGACGTTCAGCCCTACCTGGATCGACTGAAGAACGAAAAGCCCGCGAAGTATTCCAGAGCGGTGCTGGAAACGCTGGCGATCATTGCGTACCGCCAGCCGGTGACGCGCGGCGATATCGAGGACATCCGCGGTGTGGCGGTGTCGCCGGGCATCATCAAGGCGCTCGAAGGGCGCGGCTGGATTGACAGCGTGGGTTACCGCGAAGTCCCCGGCCGGCCGGCGCTGTATGCAACGACACGACGTTTTCTCGACGACCTGGGCCTGCGCACGCTCGCTGAGCTGCCGCCGCTGGCCGAACTACAGAAGGTGATGGAATTCAATGATGCAAGGTAGACGCAGGCCGGGCGCCGGTGGCGAGGTCAATGGCAACGTGGCCAATTACCGCTCGCAGGACAGCAAGAACAAGCGGCGCGGCCCGGTGGTGTTCAACGAACCGCAGAAGCTGCACAAGATGCTGGCGGACATGGGCCTGGGTTCGCGCCGCGAACTGGAAGACTGGATCGTCGCCGGCCGCATCAGCGTCAACTCGCTGCCGGCGCATGTGGGTCAGCGCGTCGGGCCGGAGGACAAGGTCCGCGTCAATGGCAAGCTGATCCACATCCACTTCGCCCAGCGTGCGCCGCGCGTGCTGATCTACCACAAGCCGGAAGGCGAAATCGTGTCGCGCGACGACCCGGAAGGCCGTCCGTCGGTGTTCGACAAGCTGCCCAAGGTGGGCGGTGGCCGCTGGATCGCGGTCGGTCGACTCGACTTCAACACTTCGGGCCTGCTCGTATTCACCACCAGCGGTGAGCTGGCCAACAAGCTGATGCACCCGAGCTATGAGCTCGAACGCGAGTACGCGGTGCGCCTGATCGGGGAGCTCACGCCGGAACAGTCGAAGAAGCTGACCGACGGCATCGAGCTCGAAGATGGCATCGCCAAGTTCAATTCGCTGGCTGACGGCGGCGGCGAAGGTTCGAACCACTGGTACCGCGTCACGCTGTCCGAAGGCCGCAACCGCGAGGTGCGTCGCATGTTTGAGGCGATCGGTCTGACCGTGAGCCGACTGATGCGCGTGCGCTATGGCCCGTTCGAGCTGCCGCGACGTCTGGCGCGCGGCAAGTCGGAGGAGCTCAAGGCGGAACAGGTCGAGAAGCTGTTGTCGGTGGTGCCGGCCAAGGGCAAGCAGCGCAAAGGGCCGGTAGATGAAGCCCGGCCGCAAGCCGACGGCGAAACGCCGGCGTCGCCCAAGCGCGGCCGTCGCCGCGGTCCGCGCAAGCCGCGTGAAGCCGGTGAGGGTGGCAATCGCGCTGCGCCGCAACAGGGGGCACCGTCGCCGCAAGGCGGCGAGGGCGACGCCCCGGCCCGCAAGCGCGCACCGCGTCGCCGTCGCCGCTCGTCGGCCAAGCCCGCGGCAGGCGGCGGAGAGGCCTGACGACATACCACCGTTGGGCGGGGCAGTCCATCCTTGCAGCTTGAGGGGATGGATGGCCTCTGTTACACTCCTCGGCTTGTTGCGCTGGCCCGGCCGGCGTTTTTCGATGGGCGGTCAGCCCATTTTTTATTTGTACATCCGGAAGTGTGTTGCTGGGATGAGTGTTGCGGAACTGATCGAGCAGGCGGTAACTGGGCTCGGCTACGAATTCGTCGATCTTGAAACCTCGCCAAGAGGCCGTCTGCTGCGTGTCTTCATTGACACCGACAAGGGCATCATGGTGGATGACTGCGTGACGGTGAGCAATCACCTGACCCGCCTTTTCATGGTCGAAAACGTCGATTACGACCGTCTTGAAGTGTCCTCCCCGGGGCTTGATCGCCCGCTGCGCAAGACCGCCGACTTCGTTCGCTTCACCGGGCAGGAGGCGCAGTTGCGCCTGCGCGTGCCGGTGGGCAATCAACGCAATTTCACCGGTCGACTGGCCGGCGTGGCCAACGACCGGCTCACCCTCGAGATCAAGGGCGAAGCCCACGAGTTCGAACTGTCGCAGATCGAACGTGCCCGCCTGGTGCCGGACTTTGAACGCAAGCAGGAGTTGAAACGATGAGTCGCGAGATTCTGTTGCTGGTCGATGCACTGGCACGCGAAAAGAATGTGTCCCGCGAAGTGGTTTTCGGCGCTCTCGAAACCGCACTGGCTTCGGCCACCAAGAAGCGCACCCATGACGACGCCGACGTGCGCGTGTCGATCGACCGCGAAACCGGCGAGTACGAAGCCTTCCGTCGCTGGCACGTGCTGCCGGACGAACTGGTCGAGAACGACGAGGCCGAGATCGGCCTGATCGACGCCCGCGAGCAGATCGCCGACATCCAGGTCGACGACTACATCGAAGAAGCCCTGGAGCCGGTCGATTTCGGCCGCATCGGTGCGCAGGCCGCCAAGCAGGTCATCCTGCAGCGCATCCGTGATGCCGAGCGCGAACAGATCCTGAACGACTTCCTTGAGCGCAAGGACCATCTGGTCACCGGCACCATCAAGCGGATCGAGCGCGGCAATGCCATCGTCGAAGTGGGCCGCCTGGAGGCGCTGCTGCCGCGCGAACACATCATTGCCCGCGAGAACCTGCGCGTCGGCGACCGCGTCAAGGCAGTGCTGCTGCGTGTCGATCGCCAGGCGCGTGGCCCGCAGATCATCCTGTCGCGTACCGCGCCCGAGTTCATCATGAAGCTGTTCGAGCTCGAAGTGCCGGAGATCGAAGACGGCCTCATCGAGATCAAGGGCGCCGCCCGCGACCCCGGTATCCGCGCCAAGATCGCTGTCAAGTCGAACGATCCGCGCGTCGATCCGCAAGGCACCTGCATCGGCATGCGCGGTTCGCGCGTGCAGGCGGTGACCAACGAACTGGGCGGCGAGCGCGTCGACATCATCCTGTGGTCGCCTGATCCGGCGCAGTTCGTCATCGGCGCGCTGGCGCCGGCCGAAGTCGCCTCCATCGTGGTGGATGAGGACGCGCACAGCATGGACGTGGTGGTCAGCGAAGACAACCTCGCGATTGCCATCGGTCGCAGCGGCCAGAACGTGCGCCTCGCGTCCGAGCTGACCGGCTGGAAGATCAACCTGATGACGGTCGAGCAGTCGGCCGCCAAGTCCGACGCGGAGAACGCCGCCATCCGCCTGCTGTTCATGGCCAAGCTGGACGTGGACGAGGAAGTGGCGGACATCCTGATCGAGGAAGGCTTCTCGACGCTGGAGGAAGTGGCTTACGTGCCGCTGGCTGAAATGCTCGAGATCGAGGCGTTCGACGAAGATACGGTGAACGAACTGCGTACCCGCGCACGTAACGTGCTGCTGACCGAAGCCATCGTCGACGAAGAGCAACTGGAGCAGGTCGATGATGCCCTGCTGGCGCTGGACGGCATGGACAAGCAGCTGGCGGCGCAGCTGGCGCGCGCCAATGTGCGCACGCGCGATGATCTGGCTGATCTCGCTGTTGATGAACTGGTCGAGATCGCCGGCATCGATGCTGCGCGCGCGACATCGCTGATCACCACTGCGCGCGCGCACTGGTTTGAATAATTGAGGACGGTATGGCGTTGATGAGTGTTTCCCAGTTTGCGACCGAGCTGAAAATCCCCGCGGCCGCGCTGCTTGAGCAGCTGAAGCAGGCCGGTGTGGACAAGAAGAGCGAAGGCGATTCGCTGACCGAGCAGGACAAGACGCGCCTGCTCGACTACTTGCGGCGTCAGCACGGCGATACGGCGGGAAAGACCAAGATCACGCTGACCCGTCGTCAGACCACCGAGATCAAGGCGACCAATTCGTCCGGTCAGGCGCGTACCGTACAGGTCGAAGTGCGCAAGAAGCGCGTGCTGGTCAAGCGCGATCCGGCCGAGTTGCTGGCCGAAGAAGCAGCGCAGGCGGCGGCGACCGAAGAGGTCGCGGCCGACGTCGTGGCGGACGAGGCGACTTTTATCCCCGAGCCCGAGCCGACGCCGGTGGTGCCGGAACCGGTGCTCGAAGTGGCGCCGGAACCTGAGCCCGAACCGGAACCTGAGCCCGAACCCGAACCGGCGGCGGTTGAGACGCCCGAGCCGGTGGCCGAAAGCGCTCCGGAAGTCGTGGCCGAGGCGGCTGCGCCGACCGAGCCGCGTCCGCTGACCGCGCGCGAACGCGAAGCCAAGCGCCACTCCGAACTGCTCGCCCATCAGGCGCGAGAGCTCAAGGAGAAGCAGGAGCGCGAAATCCGCATGCGCCAGGAGACGGAAGCCCGTCTGGTGCGTGCGCAAGCCGAAGCCGAAGCCAAGGCCAAAGCCGAGGAAGAGGCCAAGGCGGCGGCAGCGAAAGCGCCTGCCGGAACGCTGCACAAACCGGCCAAGCCGGACGACAAGACAGCCAAGACTAAGCCCGCTGCGCCCGCTGCAGCCAAGGCAAAGCCGGGTTCGAACTGGAAGGACGACGCCGCCAAGCGCCGTCAGATCAAGACGCGCGGCGACGCCGGTACCGGTGGCTGGCGTGGTGGCCCGAAGGGCCGCAATCATCGCGACCACGATCAGGGCCAGCAGCAGGCGCCGATCGAGGCTGTCGTGCGCGAAGTGCTGGTGCCGGAAACGATTTCCGTCGCCGACCTCGCCCACAAGATGGCGATCAAGGCGACCGAACTGATCAAGGTGCTGATGAAGCTCGGTCAGATGGTCACGATCAATCAGGTGCTGGACCAGGAAACCGCAATGATCCTGGTCGAGGAAATGGGCCACGTCGCCAAGCCGGCCAAGCTGGACGATCCGGAAGCCTTCCTCGGCGAAGCCGACGAGGAGCACAAGGATGTCGAACTGCTGCCGCGCGCACCGGTCGTCACCGTCATGGGTCACGTCGATCACGGCAAGACCTCGCTGCTCGACTACATCCGCCGTGCCCGTGTGGCGGCCGGTGAAGCGGGCGGCATTACGCAGCACATCGGCGCCTATCACGTCGATACGCCGCGCGGCATGATCACCTTCCTCGATACGCCGGGTCACGAGGCCTTCACGGCCATGCGTGCCCGCGGTGCGAAGGCGACCGACCTGGTCATCCTGGTGGTGGCGGCCGATGATGGCGTGATGCCGCAGACGCGTGAAGCCATTCACCACGCGAAGGCGGCCGGCGTGCCGATGGTCGTGGCGATCAACAAGATCGACAAACCCGAAGCCAACCCGGACCGCGTGAAGCAGGAACTTGTGGCCGAAGGTGTGGTTCCGGAAGAATACGGTGGCGACTCACCCTTCATCCCGGTGTCGGCGAAGAAGGGTACGGGCATCGACGAACTGCTCGAGAACGTGCTGCTGCAGGCTGAAGTGCTTGAACTGAAGGCGCCGAAGGAAGCCCCCGCCCGCGGTCTGGTCATCGAAGCGCGTCTCGACAAAGGCAAGGGTCCGGTCGCGTCGGTGCTGGTGCAGTCGGGTACGCTCAAGCGCGGCGACATCCTGCTGTGTGGTCAGGTATTCGGCCGGGTGCGCGCGATGCTGGACGAGTCCGGCAAGGCGATCAGCGAGGCGGGTCCGTCGATCCCGGTGGAAATCCAGGGTCTGTCCGACGTGCCCGCCGCCGGTGACGAGGCGATGGTGCTGGCCGACGAACGCAAGGCGCGTGAAATTGCACTGTTCCGTCAGGGCAAGTTCCGCGACGTGAAGCTGGCGAAGCAACAGGCCGCCAAGCTGGAGTCGATGTTCGAGCAGATGGGCGAGGGCGAAGTCCGCGTGCTGCCGCTCATCATCAAGGCTGACGTTCAGGGTTCGCAGGAAGCGCTGGTGCAGTCGCTGATGAAGCTGTCCACCGACGAAGTGCGCGTGCAGGTGATTCACGCCGCGGTCGGTGCGATCTCGGAAACCGACGTGAACCTGGCGCAGGCTTCCAAGGGCGTCATCATCGGCTTCAACGTTCGCGCCGATGTCGGTGCGCGCAAGCTGGCCGAGAACTTCGGTGTCGATCTGCGTTACTACACCATCATCTACGAAGCGGTCGATGAGGTGAAGGCTGCGCTGTCGGGCATGCTGGCGCCGGAAAAGCGCGAGCACGTGCTCGGTACGGTGGAGATCCGCCAGGTGTTCCGCGGCACCAAGATCGGCACGATTGCCGGTTGTATGGTGCTTTCGGGTCTGGTCAAGCGTGGCGCCAGCGCCCGCCTGCTGCGCAACAACGTGGTGGTGTGGACCGGCGAGCTCGATTCGCTCAAGCGCTTCAAGGACGACGTCAAGGAAGTCAAGGAAGGTTACGAGTGCGGCTTGTCGCTGCGCGGTTACAACGAGATCGAAGAAGGCGACCAGCTCGAGGTCTTCGAAATCCAGGAAATCGCGCGCAAGCTCGCCTGAGCCTGACGCCCACACGCAATGGCCGAACGTTATGCACGCAGTGACCGAGTGTCGGAAGCGATCCGCCGCGAACTGGCTCAGCTGATCGCGACCGAACTGAAGGACCCGCGCGTCGGCATGGTGTCGCTGACCGCGGTCGAACTGACGCCGGACTATGCGCACGCCAAGATCTACTACAGCACGCTGGCCGAAGGTGACGCGCAGAAGCTGATACATGAAGGTCTGGTGCGCGCGTCCGGTTTCCTGCGCCGGGAGATTGGTCGCCGCGTGCGCATACACACCACGCCGCAGCTGCACTTCGTGCATGACCAGACGATGGAGCGTGCCGACCAGTTGTCGCGTCTGATCGACAAGGCCCTGCATTCCGGCCCCTCCACCGGCGAGGATTGAGTTGCAGCCACGCTCGCGCTGGAAGGCGATCAACGGTGTGCTGTTGCTCGACAAACCCATAGGTCTCAGTTCAAACGACGCGCTGCAGAAGGCGCGTCGTCTGTTTCAGGCCGCCCGTGCCGGACACACCGGTACGCTCGATCCGCTGGCCAGTGGTCTGCTGCCGGTCTGCTTCGGCGAGGCGACCCGGTTTGCCGGGCTGATGCTGGATGCCGACAAGGAGTATGTCGCCCAGGTGCGTCTCGGTGTGCGGACGACGACCGGGGACGCCGAAGGCGAGGTGCTCGAAACCCGCGAAGTCGCGATCGACGAAACTGCGCTGCGTAGCGCCGTCGATGCGCATACCGGCGACATCGAGCAGATTCCGCCGATGCACTCTGCGCTCAAGCACGCCGGAAAGCCGCTCTACGAATACGCCCGCGCCGGCGAGACCATCGAACGGGCGGTGCGTCATGTGCGCATACGCGAGATTGAACTGCTGGATGTCACGCTGCCGTCGTTCTCGATGCGCGTGCTGTGCAGCAAAGGCACCTACATCCGTACGTTGGCCGAAGACATCGGTGCGATGCTGGGCTGTGGTGCGCATCTGACCGGACTGCGCCGCACGCGCACCGGGCCCCTGCGACTCGATCGTGCGGTGACACTTGAGCAGATCGCCGCGCTCGAGGAGGACGCGCGCGCGTCGCTGTTGAATCCCGCCGACATCCTGTTGCAGGCCATGCCGCTCTGCCGCATTGCCGACGCGGATGCGCAGCGCCTGATCAACGGTCAGTCGGTGCCGCTTTCAGCGGTCGACGCGGACATTGCGTTGCAAGAAGAAGGCGTGTTGCGCGCCTATGCCGGACCGGCTTTTCTCGGTCTGGTCGTCGTACGCGGCGCCCGCTTGCGGGTGAAGCGCCTGTTGCCGCAGGAAAGTGCGCAAAAGCCTTGAAATAGGCTTGAGATTGCGCAACTGTGGCGTATAATTTTGGGTTTTCCAAACGAGAGAGTTTAGATCAATGGCTATCGTTTCCGCCGATAAAGCCCGCATCGTGGCCGACTTCCAGCGCGCGGCCGGCGATACGGGGTCGCCCGAAGTTCAAGTCGCCCTGCTGACCGCACGCATCAACGACCTGACCGGTCACTTCAAGGAACACGTCAAGGACCACCACTCGCGTCGTGGTCTGCTCAAGATGGTGAGCCAGCGTCGCAAGCTGCTTGACTACCTGAAGCGCACCAACGCCGACGGCTATCGTTCGCTGATCGGCCGCCTCGGTCTGCGCAAGTAATTGCATCCGAAGGCAATGTCTGAGCCTTCGCAGGCTTGACACCACATACCGGCGTGAGTCCTTTGCGGCTCCGCCGGTTTGTTTTTTCTGGCGGGCGGACGATGCCCGCCACTCATCGAATCGAAAGGAATCGACTTGCTTAACGCTACCCGCAAGGAATTCATGTTCGGCACCCAGAAAGTGGTGCTGGAAACCGGCGAGATCGCGCGTCAATCGAGCGGCGCCGTCATCGTAAACGTCGAAGAAACCGTCGTGTTGGCGACCGTCGTGGCCCAGAAGTCGGCAAAGGCTGGCCAGGATTTTTTCCCGCTCACCGTTGATTACGCAGAAAAGTTCTACGCCGCGGGCCGTATCCCCGGCGGTTTCTTCAAGCGCGAGGGCCGTCCTACCGAGAAGGAAACGCTGACCTCGCGTCTGATCGATCGCCCGATCCGCCCGCTGTTCCCGGAAGGCTTTTACAACGAAGTTCAGGTCATCGTTCAGGTGCTGTCGCTGAACCCGGAAGTCGATGCCGACATCCCGGCCATGATCGGTGCATCCGCCGCACTGGCGATCTCCGGCATCCCGTTCAGCGGCCCGATCGGCGCCGCCCGCGTGGGCTATATCGATGGTCAGTACATCGTCAACCCGACCGCCTCGCAGCTGAAGGACAGCAAGCTGAACCTGGTCGTCGCCGGCACCGAAGCAGCCGTGCTGATGGTCGAGTCGGAAGCGATGGAACTGTCGGAAGAAGTCATGCTGGGCGCTGTCGTCTATGGCCACGAGCAGATGCAGGCCGCGATCAATGCGATCAATGAACTGGTCGAAGTCGCCGGCAAGCCGGAGTGGGACTGGCAGGCGCCGGCCCGCGACGAAGCGCTGTGGAACCGCATTTCCGAGCTGGCCGAAGCCAAGCTGCAGGATGCCTACCGCATCACGCAGAAGCAGGTGCGCAGCCAGAGCGTGAACGCCCTGCGCGACGAAGTGATCGCTGCGCTGACCGCCGACGCCGCGACGGCGCCGGACGTGAACACGATCAAGAACTACTTCTTCGACATGGAAGCGCGCATCGTGCGCAGCCGCATCCTGAACGGCGAGCCGCGCATCGACGGTCGCGACACGCGCACCGTGCGTCCGATCGCGATTCGCAACAGCGTGATGCCGCGTACCCACGGTTCGGCGCTGTTCACGCGCGGCGAGACGCAGGCGCTGGTGATCGCCACGCTGGGCACCGGCCGCGACGAGCAGATCATCGACGCGCTGGGCGGCGAGTACCGCGACCGCTTCATGCTTCACTACAACATGCCGCCGTTCGCCACCGGTGAAACCGGCCGCTTCGGCGCACCGAAGCGCCGCGAGATTGGCCATGGTCGTCTGGCCAAGCGCGCGCTGCTCGCTGTGCTGCCGTCGCCGGAAGAGTTCAGCTACTCGATGCGCGTGGTGTCGGAAATCACCGAATCGAACGGTTCGTCGTCGATGGCTTCGGTGTGCGGCGGTTCGCTCGCACTGATGGACGCCGGCGTGCCGCTGAAGGCGCATGTTGCCGGTATCGCGATGGGCCTGATCAAGGATGGCAACCGTTTCGCGGTGCTGACCGACATCCTCGGCGACGAGGATCACCTCGGCGACATGGACTTCAAGGTGGCCGGTACCGACAGCGGCATCACCGCGCTGCAGATGGACATCAAGATCCAGGGCATCACCAAGGAAATCATGCAGGTTGCGCTGGCCCAGGCCCACGAAGCGCGCAAGCACATCCTCGGCATCATGCAGGAGTCGATGTCGGGCGCCCGTGAAGGCGTGTCGACCTACGCACCGCGTCTGCTGACGATGAAGATCAATCCGGAAAAGATCCGCGACGTGATCGGCAAGGGCGGCGCAGTCATCCGCGCGCTGACCGAAGAGACCGGCGCCACGATCGACATCGGCGACGACGGCACCATCACCATCGCATCGGTGAATTCGGAAGCCGCCGAGCACGCCAAGCGCCGCATCGAGGCGATCACGGCTGAAGTCGAAGTGGGCAAGGTCTATGACGGTACGGTGCTGCGTCTGCTGGACTTCGGCGCCATCGTCAGCGTACTGCCGGGCAAGGACGGTCTGCTGCACATTTCGCAGATCGCTAACGAGCGCATCGCCAACGTCGCCGATCACCTGAAGGAAGGTCAGCAGGTGAAGGTGAAGGTGCTGGAGACCGACGAGAAGGGCCGTATCCGCCTGTCGATGAAGGCACTGCTGGCTGCGCCCGAAGTGAACGGCGAGCAGGGCTGAGGTGCTGCAGGGCGGTCCGGCGAATTTCTTTGAAGATATTTCGCTGAAACGCTCTGCAGGCATTGACCGCACCCCGGTCGGCCGGTAATATCGCGGCCTCTCGGGGTGTAGCGCAGCCCGGTAGCGCGCTTGCTTTGGGAGCAAGATGTCGGGGGTTCGAATCCCTCCACCCCGACCATAATCGGTCCGCAACACCGTTCTTAGTACCTGCCCGTAGCTCAACTGGATAGAGCAACGGCCTTCTAAGCCGTAGGTTGCGGGTTCGATTCCTGCCGGGCAGGCCAGCAAAGGCCTGAGAGAGTTTCAAAGCGGTTGCCGTCTGGCATCCGTTCCAGTGGTGGCTGTAGCTCAGTTGGTAGAGTCCTGGATTGTGATTCCAGTTGTCGTGGGTTCGAGTCCCATCAGCCACCCCACCCAATTCCCCTGTTGTTGATTGTGCGAGCCCGTCGCGCCGACATTTGTCGCGCGCGAGGTGCGCGTCGTCATGGCACGTGCCGAGGCATGGCATCGTGCAGCGATGGCGGAGCGCACGCCCTTGGCCATCGCCGCCGTCAGCATTCAGCCCGCAGCGCTCTGCAGGTAGTTCTGCTCGCCCATCAGCTTGATCAGGCGCAGTTGCTGTTCCAGCCAGTGCGCGTGGTCCTCTTCGGTGTCCTTCAGCATCGGCAGCAGCAGATCACGGGTGACGTAATCCTGCTCCTTCTCGGTCAGTGCCATCACTTCGCGCAGATGCTTCACGACTGAAATCTCCACCGCCAGATCGTTCTCGAAAATGCTGACGACGTCGTGGCCGACATTGAGCGGGGCGGGTTTCATGTCAGGCGTACCGCTCAGCATCAGGATGCGGCGTATCAGCGCGTCGGCGTGGCCCGTTTCGTCTTCCATTTCATGCGCGATGCGCGCGGCGGCCTTGCTGAAGCCCCATTCGTCGAGCATGCGCGAATGGATGAAGTACTGGTCGCGTGCCGCCAGTTCGTAGACCAAGAGCGCGTTCAGCGCGTCGAGGATGACCTGTTTTCCTTGCATGGCTTATCTCACTTCCCGGATGTCCGGCGCATACGAAGATTGTTCGATGATGCGCCCATTCTGGCTTCTGTGCTGGGTTTGGTGGCGTCCCGCGAAGTCGTGGTGCGAACCGTATTCATTCGCAGTCGCCGTATCGGTCTTTCTTCCCGGTGATGCGCTCAGTTCGACGCGACGCCGCCCAGCGCTTCTTCGAGGTGATCGATCAGGCGGCTGACCTCGCCGGTCATCAGCGCGAAATCGGTGTCGAAACGCTCGGCTTCATCGCCGCTGCCGTCGTCGTTCTCGGTCAGCACATCCAGCGGTGCGACCCGCTTGACTGCGAGGTTCTCGGTCAGCGTGAACGAAACACGGTCCATCCAGCTCAGCGCCAGACGGGTGCACTGCTTGCCGGCTTCGATGTGGCGACGCAGGTCGTCCGCTTCCAGCGCATGGCGCACGTAGCGCACGGTCGCTTTGGACTGCGTGCTGGAGCGCAGTTCGGTGTCCTGATCGATGCTGAAGCCGGCGGGCGCTTCGTCGGCGGCCAGCCAGGAGGTCATCGCCGATACCGGCGACAGCGCGGTCTGCAGCGGGCGGGCGCCCAGCTGTTCGACGCACTCGTTCAGCAGCTGCATCACCTCGTCGCCCTTGGCGCTGGCGGCTGCGTCGACAACGATGCGACCCTTGACCGGGTCTATCCACACCTGCGTATCGCGCCAGATGGCGAAGGCGCGCGGCAGCAGTTCGTTGGTGACGCTGTCCTTCAGCTCGCGCATTTCCTTGCGGCCGGGTTTGTAGCCCTGCTTTTCCTCGATTTCCTGGGCACGTGCCTTGGCGACCTGATTGATGACGGTGGCCGGCAGCAGCTTCTTTTCGGTGCGCAGCGTGATCAGCATCTGACCGCCGACCGCGTGCACCAGCGCGCCGTTGTCGCGCGGCGACATCCAGCCCATGCGCTGCATTTCCACGCTGCTGCCCGGCTGGAAGGCCTTGGCGGCGAGCTTTTCGTCCAGTTGTTCAGGGGCGAGCGCGAAGGGGGCGGTGAGGCGGTAGATCTGCAGGTTCTTGAACCACATGGCGTCGGGCAAAAAGGGACGCAGTGTATATGAGTGGAGTCGGGCGGCAGGCGCTGCCGCGTCGGTGGGCGCATGTCAATATCGACGGCCGCGCCCCTCTCCGTGCACACTAGCGGCCTTCCGCGCGGCGCGTGCCGCGCTCCCGTTCCGCTGATTCACTCCGATGACGACTCCCAGCTACAACGCCGCTGAAATCCAGGTGCTCGAGGGCATCGCGCCGATCCAGAAGCGGCCGGACATGTACACCCGGACCGAAAGTCCGAACCACATCATCCAGGAAATGATCGACAACGCCTGCGACGAGGCGCAGGGCGGCTTCGCCGACGGCATCCGCGTCGTGATGCACGGCGACGGCTCGGTGTCGGTCGAGGACAACGGTCGCGGCATTCCGGTCGATATCCACCCGACCAAGAAGGTGCCGGCGATCGAGGTCATCTTCACCATCCCGCACTCGGGCGGCAAATTCGAGGGCAAGGCCTACAAGATCGCCGGCGGTCTGCACGGTGTCGGCGTGACGGTGACCAATGCGCTGTCGACCCGGCTGGAGGCGACGGTCAAGCGCGGCGGCAAGGAACATTCGATCACCTTCGACCACGGCATTTCGCAGGGCCTGACCGAAGTCGGCAGCTGCCCGAAGTCGCATACCGGCACCCGCGTGCGCGCCTGGCCGGATCCGAAGTACTTCGCCAGTTCGAAGGTGAAGCGTGCCGACATCGAGCATCTGCTGCGCGCGCGCAGCGCCATGCTGCCCGGCGTGCGCATCCGTTTCGAGGACGAAGAGAGCGGGGCGGTGCAGGAGTGGCAGTACGCCAATGGTCTCGAAGGCTATCTGCGCGAGGAGATCGGCGACGCGAAGTGCGAGCTGTTCTGCGGCGCGCGCACGGCGATCGCCGGCTACGACGAGGGCGAGGGCGCCGAATGGGCGATCGCCTTCCCCGAGGGCGTGTCGGTGCGCGAGTCCTTCGTGAACCTGATTCCGACGCCGGGCGGCGGCATGCACGAGTCCGGCATGCGGCAGGCGCTGTTCGAATCGGTGAAGGACTACGCCACCCACCACGGCCTGATGCCGGCCAAGCTCGCGCTGCAGTCGGAAGACGTGTCGCAGCATGCGAGCTATGTGCTCAGCGCCAAGGTGCTGGAGCCGCGCTTCCAGGGGCAGACCAAGGACAAGCTGAACAACCGCGAGGCGGTGAAGCTCGTGTACGAAGCGATCAAGGACACGCTGGACCGCTGGCTCAACGACCACGCGACCGAGGCGCAGCGCATCGCCGGTCTGGCGATCAAGAGTGCGCAAACCCGCGCGCGGGCGGGCAAGGTGGTGGAAAAGCGCGCCGGTTCCGGCGTCACGCTGCTGCCGGGCAAGCTCACCGACGCCACCGGCACCTCGCCGGAACAGAACGAAATCTTCCTGGTCGAGGGCGACTCCGCCGGCGGTAGCGCCAAGCAGGCGCGCGACCGGCAGTTCCAGGCGGTGCTGCCGCTGCGCGGCAAGGTGCTCAACACCTTCGAGATCGACTCGTCGGAGATCTTCGCCAACAACGAAGTGCACGACATCGCGGTGGCGCTGGGCATCGACCCGCACAAGCCGGACGCGCCGGACGCGGTGCTCGACGGCCTGCGTTATCACAAGATCATCATTCTGTCGGATGCCGACGTCGATGGCGCCCACATCCAGACGCTGCAACTCACGCTCTTCCTGCGTCACTTCCCGAAGCTGATCGAACGTGGCCACGTGTTCATCGGCCAGCCGCCGCTGTACTGCGTGAAGATCGCGCCGACCAAGACCCGACCGGCGCGCCGTCTTTACGCGTTGGACGAGGCCGAGCGCGACACCATACTGGCCAACCTGATTGCCGACGGTATTGCCGAGAGCGCGCTGACGGTGAGCCGCTTCAAGGGTCTGGGCGAAATGAATCCGGACGAACTGAAGGAAACCGCGATGAATCCGGAAACGCGCCGGCTCATCCGCATCACCCAGGGGGCCGACCCCGATCTGGTGCTGAACACCTTCACCATGCTGATGGGCAAGAAAGAAGCCGAACGCCGCCGTCGCTGGATGGAACTGGAAGGCGACAAGGTCGTGCCGGATGCTTGAGGAGGGCAGGGACTAGGGACTGGAGCGCCGCGCGGTGTTGCGTTCATCCCGTGTGGCAAAGCCACACCTCTTCCCTAGTCTCTAGCCCCTCGTCCCCAGCCCCTCCAAACACACAACGAAACACCCGGAGCACTCCGTTGACTGACAACCTGTTCGAACCCGACATCGCCGACATTCCGGTCGATGCGCACGCGGCGCAGGCCTATTTGACCTATGCGATGTCGGTGGTGACCTCGCGCGCGCTGCCGGGGCTGGAAGACGGCATGAAGCCGGTGCAGCGGCGCATCCTGTACGCGATGGACGGCTTCGCCCGGCCCGATGCCGCGCACAAGAAGTCCGCGCGCGTGGTCGGCGACGTGATCGGCAAGTACCACCCGCACGGCGATTCGTCGGTATACGAAGCCATGGTCCGGCTGGCCCAGCCCTTCACGCTGCGCTACCCGCTGATCGACGGGCAGGGCAATTTCGGTTCGATGGACGGCGACAACGCGGCCGCCATGCGTTACACCGAGTGCCGCCTGACGCCGTTCGCGCGGCACGTGCTGCTGTCCGAGCTGAACGCCGGCGTGATCGAGTTCCAGCCGAACTACGACGGCACGCAGCAGGAACCATCGCTGCTGCCGGCGCGACTGCCGGTGGTGCTGGCCAATGGCGCCTCCGGCATTGCCGTTGGCATGGCCTGCGAAATTCCGCCGCACAACCTGCGCGAGATCGGCGACGCCACCTGCAAGCTGCTGATCGATCCGCGCATGCCGGACGACGACGTGATCGACTGCTTCCAGGGGCCGGATTTCCCGAACGGCGCCACACTCATTTCGTCGCGCGAGAGCATCGTCGCCGCCTACAAGGAAGGGCGCGGCTCGTTCCGCATGCGGGCCAATTACGAGGTCGAGGCGCTGGCGCGCGGCCAGTGGCAGATCGTGGTCACCGCACTGCCGCCGGGCGTGAGCACCGGTGCCGTGATGAGCCGCATCGACGACCTCGCCAATCCCAAACCCAAGGGCGACAAGAAGAAGATCAGCGACGACCAGGCGCGCACCAAGACGCTTGCCACCTCGCTGATCGATTCGGTGCGCGACGAATCGGACGCGCGCCATCCGGTGCGTCTGGTGATCGAACCGAAGTCGCGCGCGGTGAGCCAGGAAGACCTGCTGGCCTTCCTGTTCGCCTATACCGATCTCGAGTGCAACGCGAGCCTGAACCTGACGCTGCTCGACACCCACCGCCGCCCAGGTCAGATCGGACTGCCGGCGGTGCTGCGTCAATGGTGTGACTACCGTCTCGCTGCCGTGTCGCGCAGGCTCACGCAGCGCATCGCCGACATCGACGAGCGCATGCACATCCTCGATGGCCGGCTGGCCATCCTGCTCGACATCGACCGCGCCATCGCTATCATCCGCGCGGCCGACGATCCGAAGGCCGACCTGATGGCCGGCTTCGGCATCACCGAGCGTCAGGCCGAGGACGTGCTGGAAATCCGGCTGCGCCAACTTGCCAAGCTGGAGGCCATCAAGCTGCAGGGCGAGCGCGATGCGCTGGACGCCGAACGGACCGGTCTGCTCGGCATTCTCGGCAGCGATGCCGCACTGCGTACCTTCGTGCGCGACGAGGTGCGCGCCGACGTCGAGCGTTTCGGCGACGAGCGCCGCACGCTGATCAATGCCGATGCGCAGGCGACCCGCACTCGCGAAGTGCCGCAGATCGACGAGGCGGTCACCGTCATCGTGTCGCGCGGTGGTTTCGGCCGGCTGCGCTCCGGCCATGATGTCGACGAGGCCGCGCTGACCTGGAAGGCCGGCGACGGTCCGCTCGCGGTGCTGAAGTGCCGCACCGTGTGGCCGGTCGTGCTGATCGACGGCGAAGGCCGCAGCTACACCATCAAGCCGACCGATCTGCCGAGCGGCAAGGGCGACGGTGTGCCGGTGTCCTCGCTGGCCGATCTCGCCGGCAAGAAGCTGGTGGCGGTGCTGACCGGCGAGCCGGGCAGCCGTTTCCTGGTGGCGTCCGACGGTGGCTACGGTTTCGTCTGCGCGATCGAGGACATGGTGAGCCGCCAGCGCGCCGGCAAGGCCTTCCTCAACACCGACGGCAGCACTGCGCTGCCGCCGGTGAAACTGCGACCGGGCGACAAGTGGGTGGTCGCGCTGGGCGGCGACCGCCTGCTCGCCTTCCCGCTGGAGGAGATGAAGGAGCTGTCGGGCGGCAAGGGCGTCAAGATCATGACCTTGCCCGACGGCGAGTCGCTGCACTTGCTCGACGTGTTCCGCGAACGTCTTGCGCTGACTGTACCCGGCTCGCGCGGCCGGCCGAAGACGCTGAACATCGACGAAGCGTCGCTGATGAACTGGCGCGGTGTGCGGGCGACCAAGGGCAGGAAGCTGGAAGGCTGAACGGCCCGCAGCGTCGGCCGGCTCCCGTGGGAGCGAGCTTGCTCGCGATTGCGGCCGGTGACGGAGCCTGCGGGCGGCGTCGGTCACCCGCGCGGCGCTGACCCCGCGCGCGGCACCCTGACGGTGAATGTGCTGCCGTGCCCGGGGCGTGAGCGCACTTCGAGTGCGTGGCCGAGTGCGTCGGCCTGACCGCGCGCCAGCGCCAGTCCTAGGCCCTGGCCTTCGTCGTGACGGGCGCTGCGGTCGTCGAAGCGGCGGTAGGGAACGAAGATGAGCGGCAGATGTTCGGCGGCGATTCCGGGCCCGGTATCCCATACCTGCAGTTCCACCTCGTTGCCGCGTGGCCGGGCGGCGACCAGGACGCGGCCGCGCTCGGTATAGCGCACCGCGTTCGACACCAGGTTGTCGAGAATGGACTGCAGCATCATCGCGTCGCTGTCCACCACCCGCGCAGTCGGACGGAAGCGCAGGTCCAGCCCCTTTTCCTGCGCCAGCGGCACGAACTGCGCCGCGCAGGCGGCCCACACCTCGGACAGCGGCACCGCCCGCCGCAGCACACGGGCCTCGCCCGCTTCCAGGCGCGACAGTTCGAGCAAGCGCGTGAGCTGTCTGCTCATGGCACGCACCGCGGCGTCCATGCCGCCGCAGACTTCGTCCAGCACATCGCGGCTGAGAGCGGTGGGCTCCTGCGAGCGCAGGTAGCGCACATGCAGCCCGACCGCATGGACCGGCTGGCGCAGGTCGTGCGTGACGCCGGCCAGAAAGAGGTTCTTGGCGCGCATTGCCGCCTGCACGGCGTCGCGTTCCTGCCGCAGATCGTCGGCCAGCCTGGCATTCTGGCGCGTCAGCATCAGCGCGTTGCGCATCGTTGCGTGCGCGTTGCGGCCGAAGGACACCAGTACCAGCAGGTAGAACAGGAAGGTGAGGCCGCCGCCGATGTTGATCAGCCCGCCCATCAGCCATGACTTGACGATGAAGGGCAGCAGCGCGCACACGAGGTAGAGGTTGAGCGCGCGCGGCAGGGCGGTGGTGGCGGTGACCGCGCCGCCGGCCATGCCGGCCAGCATGGCGACGCTGAAGAAATCCATGAAGGGGTCGCGCCCCTCGTAGCCCAGCCAGGGCAGCAGTCCCCAGGCCAGGCCGGTGAGCCCGGCGACGGCGGTGTAGGCCGTTTCGGCGCGGTCGAGGCCGTCGCCCTGCAGCGTGGACAGCTGCGGCCGCAACTGGCGTACCAGCGCGTAGCGCAGGCCGACCAGCAACCAGATCGCGGCCAGCCAGAGCCAGACGATGCCGTGCCCCTGGGCGCTGACCAGTACCGCGGACGCGGTCAGCGACACCGCCAGATTGCCGGCGACGATGGTGGGCGTGTGACCGAAGAGCACGCCCAGCAGGTCGCGCCGGACGGCGTCCGAATCGCCGGGCGACGTGGCGTCGTCGAGCGTGGCGGATGTTCCGGTCATGGTAGTTTCCGCAGTCATGGACGCCCGCGAGATTAGCATCGTCGTTGCCGAAGACCACGCGCTGGTGCGCCAGGGCTTGCGTCTGATGCTTTCGGCCGAGCCGCGCGTGCGCTGGCTGGGCGACTGCGGCGACGGCGAGCGGGCGCTTGAACTGGTGCGCAGTCTGTCGCCCGACGTGCTGCTGCTCGATCTCGGCCTGCCCGGTCTGGATGGCCTTGGCGTAATGCAGGCCATCGCCGCCGCCGGTCTGGCGACGCGGGTGCTGGTGGTGACCGCGCGCCAGGACGCCGCCTCTTTCCAGGCCGCCCTGGCCTTCGGCGCCCAGGGCTACATGCTGAAGACGGACGACGCCGAGGCGCTGGTCGGCGCGATGATGACGGTGTCCGAGGGCGGCTACTACGTGAGTCCGGAACTGGCGACATTGTTCGGCCACGGCATGGACGCCGCGCACGAGGGCCTGACCTCGCGCGAAATGGACATTGCCGGGCGTGTCGGGCGCGGTCTGTCGAGCAAGCAGATCGGCGTCGAACTGGGCATTTCGGAACACACCGTGCGCAAGCACCGCGAAAACATCGCGCGCAAGCTCGGACTGCGCAATGCAGCCGAACTGGTGGCCTGGGCGGTGCGACACCGGCTGCCCGAAGCGTGAGCAATTCCCTGCCTGCCCGCTGATTGCCGGCGCGCTACGCGCTTGTGCGTATTTACCCCCGCCGGGTGGGCACGCTCCAATGCGGTATGGATTTTCCGGGCACCCGGGGCATTCCTCATTCCGCATCCTCCCGTGGTTGCCGGACGCCGCTGCGGACGAGCAGCGCGACGGCGGCAACGGCGGGGTCTGCGTCCGGGCCACGTACAAGACCAATACAAGGGGGTTTCAGATGACCAACCGTTTCCCGGCGGCAGCGGCGCTCGCCTTCGGCCTGTGCGTCGGCGCCGTGCAGGCGGCGCCGATCAGCTTCAGCACCACCGGTTCACCGGTGCATACCTATTTCCAGTCCGTCCCTGCCGTCTCCGCCACCGTGCAGTTCGTCGGCCTGAGCGCGGCGCTTGAACTGACCCCGGACGTCGGCCAGCAGACCCGGTTCTTCACCTTCTTCGCCGGGACCGGGCCGGCGGACCCCGGAATGACCGGCATCGAGTACCAGCCGTACTCGGTCGGCCTCACGGTGCTGGGCATCACGAAGTACTTCGAGTTCGATCTGGGCGTGCAGGAGATCGCCAACGACCAGTATCAGATCCACGCCTTCGCCATGCCGTCGCTCTCGTTCGACCTCGGCGCCACCGGCACGCTGACGGTGACGCCGAATGCGTTCTACACGCAGGCGGTGCAATTGCGTGCCGATACGCCGGCCTACCACCTGCGCGACCTGTACGCGACCTTCCTGCTCACCGGCGCCACGGTGACGCCAGTGCCGGAACCGGACGCGCTGGCACTGACGATGCTGGCCGTCGGTGCGCTGTGGGTGAGCCGTCGCCGCCGCGGCTGACCTCACGACCGTGACGGATGGCTCGGAATGTTGACGAAAGTCAAAGAAAACAATTGGATCGGAGGGGCGATGGCGGACGCAATGCACATCATTCCGGTCACATCGGCTTACACTTATGTAAGAAATATTCCTACACGCGGACAGCAACCGCGGGCGCTGCAGCATTCAGGAGTCAGGTCATGAAAGCCACACAACGTCGTCGCAGCCAGCCTCGGTTGCGCACCCTGGTTGCCAACCTGCGCAACGGGCACGGACTGATGGTCGGGGTGGCAAGCCTGCCACTTCTGATGTCGCCATCGGCCTGGGCGCAGGCGATCAAGGCCGATGGCCAGACCTTGACCACGGTGACGACGGCGGGCGCGGTGACCGATATCCGCACCGGAACGGTGTCCGGCAACACCGGTTTCAACTCGTTCAAGAGCTTCAGCGTCAATGCCGGCCACACGGCCAACCTGCACGTGCCGGGCGGCGCGCTGAACCTGGTCAACATCGTGCGCGACACGCGCACCGACATCCACGGCACCCTGAACGCGATCCGCGACGGGCGCATCGGCGGTAACGTCTATTTCGCCAATCCGCACGGCTTTGTCGTCGGTGCCGGCGGCATCGTGAATGTCGGCGCGCTGTCGGTGAGCACGCCCACCCAAGGCTTCGTCGATCGGTTCTTCACCGCGCCGGGCGTGGTTGACGCCGGCGCGCTGGGTCAGTTGCTGAATGGCACCGCGCCGCTGTCGTCGGCAGCCATCCGCATCGACGGCCGCATCAACGCGATCGACGCGGTCGAACTGGCGGCTGGCACGGTGAGCGTCAAGGGTGCCGTGCTGACCGGCGCCCGCTTCGAAGGCCAGGCACCCGATTTCACCGACGTGGTCAATGCGCAAGGGCTGGCCATCGGCAGCCGGGTGGTCGAGCGCGCCGGCCGCATATATATAGCTGCGGCGGACGACATCGAGATCGCCGGTACGCTGGACGCCCGGGGCGGTGCCGGCACCGACGGCGGCGACATCACGCTGCGCGCCGGCCGCGACATCGTGGCCGACATCGACGCCATGGTGACGGCCGCCGGCGACGGCGAAGGCTCCGACGGCGGCCGCATCGATTCGCTGGCGCAGCGCAACGCGGTCATCCGCAGCGGTGCCGTGATGGACGCCAGCGCGGGCTCGCGCGGCGACGGTGGCTTCGTCGAATTTTCGGCGAAGGACACGGTGGAGCTGGCCGGCGGCCAGTTCTACGCGGACGGGCGAGGCGGCGGTGCCGCCGGTCAGGTGCTGATCGACCCGCTGAACATCGTGCTCAGCCAGAACCTGCTGCGCGGCGCTACCGCATACAGCGGCGTACCGGGCGGCGCAGACAGCGGTGTCACGATCAACGGGGCGCACCTGCTGCTGCAGGCCACTAACAGCATCACCGTCAACGACAACATCGTCGTGTCCAGTCGCCTGGTCAGCAGCGACCACGTGGGCGGCGTATCGACCGGCCACTCGGGCAACATCACCTTCGAGGCACCGAACATCCTGCTCAAGTCCGGCAGCAAGGTGCTGGCGCACGGCGGCGGCATCTTCGACGGCGGTGACGTCACCTTCACCGCGCACAAGGTGTCGTCGGTCAGCATCCTGGGCTACCGCGAAGCCAGCGCATCGATCGAGCTGGATAACGCGACGGTCAAGGGCCGCAACGTGTCGATGACCGCGTCGACCGACGTGCAGAACCGCTGGGTCTTCGATGAAGGCAGTTTCGAGCAGAACGCGGCCAACTTCGCCACCGAGGGCGCCACCGGCCTGCTGGGCATCGGCGCCACGCTGCTCGGCCTGAACATCGTGCATTCGCAGGCGGTCGGCACGTCGACCATCACGCTGAAGGCCGGCTCGGTGGTCGAGGCCACGCAGGACCTCACGCTGCTGGCCGACAACCTCACGTCGGCCGGTGCTGCGCCCGACACCGGCATCAGCGGCCCGGGTACCCAGGTGAACACGCCGCTGGGTCTGGGCGCGCTTTATGCGCGCAACAGTTCCACCGCCACCGTGGATGTGAAGTCGGGTGCCACCGTGCGCGCCGCCAATCTCAACGTGCGCGCCAACAACGACGCCACGCTCGAAGCATCGGTCGAAGCGGCCGATCCGGGCGAGGACGCCAACTCGCAGATGAGCTTTGCGCTTGGCCTGACCTTTGCCGACGTGCGCGCGAACGCGACGGTCGAAGCCGGCGCCACGGTGCAGGTATCGGGCGACGTGACGGTGGCGGCGACCAACCGCAACACCTTCGCCAATTCGGTCACCGCGTCGCTCGGCAACGAAGGCAAGGCGGCCGCCGCTATCGCGGTCAGCCAGCTGTCGTCGGAAGCGACTGCGTCGCTGAACGCCAACGTGGCTGACGCGACCAAGGTGCAGGTACTGGCGATCAACGACAACACCTCGAACGCCACGACGGCCGAAGCCAAGGTCGGCACCTCGCTGAACGACGCCATCCTCGACGCCGCCAAGGAAAAGGCCAAGCCGATCACCGACACCGGCGGCTTCATCGAGGAAAAACTGTGGGAAAAGCTGCTCGCCGGTGCCGAGCCCGACGCCAAGGCGCAGAAGCCGCAATCGACCTCTCTGCGCATCGGCGGCGCCATCGCCTGGGTGGACAGCGACGCGACGGCGTCGGCCAGCATCGGGCCGAACGCCAATGTGCATGCCAGCGACCGCGCGGTCGTGGCGGCGCGCACGCTGGGCTCGGACATCCAGGTGGTGGCCGAGGCCTCGGCGATTTCCCAGTCGAAGGACCGCGCCACCGGCAACACCGCCCGCAACACCTTCTCGGCCGGCATCGCCATTGGCAATTTCAGCCATGACGCGCTGGCCACCGTAGGCCGCAGCGCCACGGTGACCGCACCGCGCATCGCGGTCGCGTCGGACGTGATCATTCCGGTGCGCGAGACGCTGATCACCGGCGGCAGCTTCACGCGCTGGGACGGCCTGTCCACGGTGAAGGACTGGTTCAACGACCTCACCGGCATCCTCGACGTGTTCAACGGCGCCTCGGCCGCCAAGTCGACGTCCGACAACTCGAACAACGCGATTTCGCTGTCCGGCTCGTTCAGCCTGCTGCAATTCGACCACGCCGCGAAGACCGAGGTGCAGGAATCGGCGAAGCTGAACCTGACCGGCAATGCCAGTGGCGCCTGGACCGCAAGTTACGAAACCGTGGCCGACGACAGTTCGACCTCGGAAGACGAACAGGTCTTGCAGGACTGGTCCTTCGGTGCGCCAGCCGACATCAGTGCGAAGCGCGACGTGACGCTGCTCTTCCACGGCGGCCACTTCCTGCCGGGCGGCACCGGTGGTGGCAGTGGCAGCAAGGGCCTGGGCATGGCCTACACGCAGGAAATCCTGAACGGCGACAGCCTGGTGTTCGTGCGCGAGGGCGCCGCCATCCAGGGCGTGACCGAAAGCGTCAGTGGCAGTACCGCCGGCCAGCGCAGCTACACCGTCACCGGCACGCGCGCGACCGACGAAGTGAACATTTCGGCCGAGGGCAAGGATCTGGTCATTTCGCTGGCGACGATCGCCGGCTACGGATCGAGCTTTGGCATCAACGGCTCGGTGTCCATCGTCGAGGTGACGAACAACACGCGGGCGCTGGTCGACGATGAAGCCACGCTGCGCGCCGGCACCCTGTCGATCACCGCGCTCGACGAACCGGTGCTGTGGTCCATCGCCGGCGGCTTCAACAAATCGGAATCGGCCGGCGTCGGCCTCGGCATCGCCTATAACGGCGTCACCGGCACCACCGAGGCGCTGGTCGGCGACAACGACAGCGAGGCGCTGAACGAAGGCGACACGCGCGCCAGTCAGCGCAGCATCACCAATGCCGTCATCCAGTCCGGCGACGTGACGGTGGAGGCGCGCGCCAGCGGTCGCATGGAGGCGATCGCGGTGACCGGCGCGGTGGCGGTCAGCGGCAGCAGCAGCGAAAGCAGTTCCCAGGGGGGCTTCTTCGGCAGTATCAAGAGCAAGTACGAAGAGGTGCAGACCAAGATCGCCGGCATGGTCGAACTGAAGCCGACTTCGACCTCGAAGCAGGGCAATACCAGCAGCCAGGGCACGCAGTCCAAGCCCAGCTTCGGCCTGTCGGCCGCCGGCAGCGCGGCGGTCAATGACGTGACGCTGGTGACGCGCGCGAAGCTCGCCGGCGTGACGGTCGATCAGGCGGACGGGGGCAGCGCGGCCAAGCTGACCGTACTCGGCGTGTCGGACCTCGATATCGTCACCGCCTCCGGTGCGGCCGCCTTCACCCGCGCCAACAACCCGAGCCAGAACAAGTCGGCAGCGGTCACCGGCAGCGTGTCGGTGAACATGATCGACAACACGGTCGAAGGCCTGGTCGAGAACGCCGACCTGAACGACACGCAGGACGTGACCGTGCAGGCGCTGGCCGGCGGCGAGCAGCTGTCGATCGCCATCGGCGTTGCTGCCAATGCGAGCAGCAACCAGAACCAGAGTTCTTACTCGCTGACCGGTTCGCTGTCGCTGTCCATCATCGACAACACGATACGCGCCGCGCTGAACTCGACCGATCTGACCGGCGCGGCCGGCAGCGGTCGCGCGCTCGACGTGACCGCCTACAACCGCATGTTCATCGGCACCGGCGGCGGTACGCTGGCGCTGGGCGGCAAGACCGGTGCCGGCGGCGCGGTCACCTATTCCGACGTCGCCAACGTCGTCACCGCGGAGATCGCCGGCGGCTCTGCGGTGAGCGGGGTCGACAGCGCGGCCGTGCGCGCATTCAACGCGACCGAGATCGGCGCCGGTGCGGCGCACGGCCAGGCGTCGGCGTCGAACAACGCGAATTCGATCGGCGGTGCCGTCGTCATCACCGAGATCGACAACGACACCACGGCGCAGATCGTCGGCCTGTCCTCGGTCACGGCCACTGGCGCGGTCGACGTGCTGGCGCAGGACCGCGGCGCCGACGCAGCGCTCGAAGACACGATAGAGCCGGGCAACCAGCGCGAGAACACGGTCAAGGGCCTGGACTACTGCGGTCGCAGTGGCGCCGGCGCCACGCCCAGCGGCAACTGCATCACGTCGGTGGCGGGCATCCTGCAGGTCAATATCGGCAGCAACAGCAATGCGGTCGGCGCGTCGTTCAACTGGAGTTCGATCGACAACGACCTGACCGCGAAGGTCGAGAATTCGAAGGTCGACGTCACCGGTGCGGCCGGCCGGCTGAACGTGAAGGCGGAATCCGACGTGCTGATCACCTCGATCGCGGTCGGTGTCGGTGCGTCGAGCAAGGTGTCGGGGGTCGGCTCGGTGTCGGTCAATTTCATCGACAACGATCTGCTCGCGAACGTCAGTGCGCCGCAGGGCAACAGCGCCTTCGACGACGTGTCGGCCGCCAGCGTCACGATAGAGGCGAAGGACCGCTCGCGCATCGACACGCTGGCCGGCGGTTTTTCGGCCAGCATGAACAGCGTGGCCATCGGCGCCTCGGTCGCGTACTCGGAGATCTTCAACACGGTGCAGGCGCAGATCGACCGCGCCCATGTCGACGCCGCGGGCACGCTGAGCCTGACCTCGCTGTCGGATGCGCGCATCCGCAGCCTGTCGGTCGCCGGCGGGCTGGCGCTGGGCAGTTCGCCAGCGGTCAGTGCGTCGATCTCGGTGAACTTCATCGGCAACCGGACCGAATCGACGGTCGATGACGCGCTGCTGGAAGACAGCGGTGACGGCAACACGGTCACCGTGAGCGCGACCGACAGCTCGCGTCTGCAGTCGTTGGCCGGTGCGGTCGCTGTGGGCATCGGCGGCAGCGCGGTCGGCGGTGCCTTCGGCTACAACAAGATCGGCAACACGACGCTGGCCTCGATCGATGAAGCGACCGTGCGCAACGCGTCGGCGCTGAGCCTGACCGCGCTGGAGACGGCCACCATCGAAACGCTGGCACTGGCCGCTGGCGGCGCGCAGAGCGTGGCGCTGTCCGGTTCGATCACGCTTAACCACATCGGCATGTATTCCGGCGACACCAATGCCGGTGGCGAAGGCGGCAACGTCACCACCGCCGAAATCGTCGGCAGCACGCTGGAGAACGTCGACAACGACTCGGCGATCACGCTGCAGGCATCCGACACATCGACCATCAAGTCGCTGGCCGGTGCGGCCGCCTTCTCGGGCAACGCAGCGGTGGGCGGAGCGGTCGGCGACAATTGGGTGCGCAACACGGCGAAGGCGCGCGTCCATGACAGCACCATCGGCGGCGCGGCGTCGCTGACGCTGACCGGCAGCAACACGGCACTGATCGAATCCGGCTCGGTCGCTGGCGCCGGTGCGGCTACCGGTGCCTTCGCCGGTTCGGCATCGAGCAACCGCACCGACAACAAGACGGTCGCCGAGGTCACCGGCTCCGACATCAGCGGCGGCACCGCTGCGGTGTCGGTCAACGCGGTCGACAGCGCGCGCATCAATGCGCTGGCCGGCGCGGTCGGCATCAGCGGCTCGGCCGGCGTCGGCGCCGCCATCGCCGTGAACAAGATTGCCAATTCGACGCACGCCACGGTGTCCGGCCTGAAGAGCAGCGGCTTCGACGTGACCAACCTGATCGTCAGCGCCGATTCGCTGGCGACGATCAAGACCGCGGCAGTCGGTATCGGCGGTGGCGTCGATGTCGGCGTCGGCGGATCGGTGGCGGTCAACCTGATCAACTCCGACACCCGTGCGGTGATCAAGGAAGGCGCCGACATCGAGGCGCGTGACAACGTCGCGGTGCTGGCCGAGTCGGATGACAAGATCACGGTGCTGGCCGGCGCGGCCGGCATCGGCATCACCGCGGCCGGCGTCGGCGCGTCGGCCACGGTGAACGAGATCGGCGGCGCGACCGAGGCAGCGATCCGCGACAGTTCGGTGGCGGCGCGCGCGCAGCAGGGTAGCGGCGTCAGTGTGAACACCGGCGAGATCGGCGGCGTGAACCTGCGCGCCAGCATCGACCGGATGAACCAGAGCGGCGGCGGCTACTCCTCGTCCAACCCCTTCGTCGCGCCCGACCTCGTTGCGTCGCGTACGCGCGAGAACGTGCGCGGCATCGCGGTCAATGCGACCGCCACGCACCAGACCACGACCGCGGTCGCCAACGTTGCCGGTGGCAGCTTCGCCGGCGTCGCGGCCACCGTGAGCATGAACATCATCGGCGGCGCAACCACGGCCACGGTGACCGACTCGGTACTCAACGGCGGCGACAACAGCACGGCCAGCAACGCGCAGGCGGTCAGCATCAAGGCGGCCGACCATGCCTACGGCAACACCTTCATCGGTTCGATCGCGGTTGGCCTCGCCGGTGTCGGCGCGTCGGCGGACGTGAACGTGTTTGATCGCGACACGCGCGCCGGCGTCAGCGGCAGCACCAGTTCGGTTACCGCCAAGGGCGCGGCGACGGTGAAGGCGCGCTCCAGCCAGGGCGTGTCGTCCATCGTCGTCGGCGCCGCCGGCGGTGCCGTGGCGGTGGTCGGCAGCGGCTCGGTCGCCAAGTTCACCAGCACCACCGAAGCCTATTCGGACGACGCCGTCTGGCGCGTCGGCGCGCTCGACATCCGCGCCGACCACGACTCCGTCTTCCTGGTGGCCGGTGGCGGCCTGGCGGCCGGCGGTGTGGCCGGTTCGGGTACCTTCGCGGTAGGCCTCGATACCAGCACGACCGAAGCGCGCGTCGACGGCGGCGGTATCGATGCCGACGGTCAGGTCAACGTGATGGCCGACAGCTCGACCGAAATGCGCACCTGGGCCATTGGCGGCGCCGGTGGCGGTGCGGCCGGCATTGCCGGCGCGGTCGCGGTCGGCATCATCGACAGCACGACGTCCGCCAAGGTGATCGACAGCCGCGTGGGCAGCGCCGCCGATCGCAGCGGTGGGCTCGCCGTGCAGGCGACCGACAGCGTAGTGACCGAAAGCCGCGCCGGCGTGGCCGCGGTCGGCGGCATCGCCGGCGCGGGTGCCGGTGCCTCGGTGACCAAGGTGGACAACACGACGACCGCCACCATCCAGGACAGCAATGTCCACGTGGACAACGACATCGCGGTCACCGCGAGGGCCGAACGCAATATGTCGAATGCGGCCGTCGCAGCAGCGGCCGGCGGCACGGTGGGCATCGGCGGCGCGGTGGCGGTCACGGTGATGAATGCCGGCCTCAGCAGCGACGCGTCGGGCGAGGCGGACAAGGACAACAACGGCACGCTGAGCAAAGCCAACGCCTTCTCCAGCGGCGACCAGCTCAAGACCGGTGATGACGAGGGGAACATCAGCACCGGCAGCAATTTCTCGCAGTCGGACATCACGCGCATCAATGCCAGCGGCAAGGTCGCGGCCAAGGCCGACGTCAATGCCGCACCGGATGGCTCGACCCGTGCGACGGTGGTCGATACCGCGAACACCGCAGCGAACACGCTGCGCGCAGGCGGCAACATACGCATCACTGCGTCCGAGAAGGACAAGGTGGATGTGCTGGTCGGTGGCGGGGCGCTGGGTGGCATCGCTGGCGTCGGTGCTGCGGTTGGCGTGCTGAATGTGCGCCACGACGTGCGCGCGACCACCGACGGTGCGATCACGCTGCGTGCCGATACGGGCGACATCGAACTCGACGCCAGTACCGGACGGCTGGAGGCCGGTACCGCGGCGGTAAACGTGAAGAGCTATCAGGCGGCCGGCGGTCTGGTCGGCGTCGGCGCAGCGGTGGCGACGGCCGATCTGGCCAATACCGTCGTCGCCAAGCTGGGTGATGGCACCCAGGCGACGGTCGGCAGCGCGGCCGGCGACGTGCGCGTGCTCGCCGGTGACGCGATGGACGCCAGTGCGCACGCCGAAGGCTACGCGGTAGGCGTGGTGGCGGCCGGCATCGTCATCGCACGTGCCGACAAGGCGGGCAGCAGTACGGCGCAAATCGGCGAAGCCGATACCACCAGTCAGGCGGCTGCGACTTCGGTCACTCTGGGCGGCGGCGCGCTGGCGGTCGAGTCGACACGCAGCGACACCGTCAGTGCCAGTTCGAAAGCCGGCTCCGGCGGCGTGGCAGCCGGTTCCGGATCGGAAGCGACGGCCAGCGCCACCGGTGCGGCACGGGCGGCCATTGCCGACCGGGTGACGGTCAGTGCGCCGGGTTCGGCGATTTCGGTCGCCGCACGCAGCACGCCGAAAGTCAGTGCGGTTTCGCGTGGCTACAACGGCTCGCTGGCGGTATCGATCGGCGTGTCGCTGGCGGAAGCAACGGCGGCCACCCAGTCCTACGCGACGATGGGGCGCAACAACAGCATCACCGCCGGCAGCCTGTCGCTGAACGCCGCGACGCTGTTGCCGACGCTGGGCGAAACGGCCTACTCGTACGCGAACGCCACCGGCGGCTCGCTGCTGGTCGGTGCCAATGGCAGCGACTCCTGGGCCGGCAGTACGGCGCTGGTGAACGCGACGGTGGGTGGCAGCAACAGCTTCGCCATCAGCGGCAGCACCAGCCTGACCGCGTCGAACCAGACGCGCCAGACGGCGGAAACCAGCGGCGTCACGATAGGTGGCCTGCTCGCCATCGGTGCCAACCTGGCGTCGGCCAGTGCCGGCTCGGTCACACTGGCGTCAATCGACAACGGCAACACCGGCAGCGTCGGCTCGGCACTGTCGGTGCTGGCCACCGGTCACGACCAGACCTACGCAGATGCCGAAGCCGGCTCCGGCGGCATCATCGCCGGCGCGGCGGCGGTCGCTTCGACGCGCAACCTGTCCAATACGCAGGCGCTGCTCGGCGGCGGCACGACGGCGACGGCGCTCAGCACGGCGACCGACGGGCGCATGGAAGTGCGCGCCGATCACATCGCCACCTTCAATTCGCGCGTCGACTCGCTGTCGGCCGGTGTCGTCGGCGCCAGCGGTGCGCAGGCACGCAACGACATCGACGCGCGCGTAGTGGCCGGCATCAAGGCCGGTGCCAACCTGCGCACCTGGGATCTGGACGTGCTTGCGCTGAACCAGACGCGCAAGCCCTGGCTGGCCGAATTCAACGTGTTCGCCGGTGCCGGCGGCCTGGCCGGCGGCGCGGCGGGTTCCAGCGAAACGACGGTGGACAACATCACGCTGGTCGAGGTGGGCGACGGTGCGCGCGTGCGCGTACTGGGCGACGAGGACGACCCCGGCCGCACCAACTTCAACGCGGTGTCCGACGTGATGCTGCGCGACCGCGCCAAGCTGGAGGCCGGCGGCGCGATCAGTGCCGCCGACGCCGAGGCCAAGGCGTGGCTGAACGCCACGCCGCTGACGCCATCGGCGGACAACATCGGTCGTACCGAGGCACGCGTCGGCAACAACGTGTCCATCGACACCGTGGGCGACTTCAATATGGCGGCGCGCGATGTGGCCGACGTCGAGGTGCGCGCCAATTCCAAGACCTGGGGTCTGGCGGCCTACGCCGACGGCTACTCGCTGTCCGACCTGCGTGTCCGTTCGCGGGCCTCTGTCGGCAGCGGCAGCGACATCCGCGCGGATGGCTTCATCAACGTCGGTGCCGGGCGTGATGCCAATGGCGCGCGCAACACGTTCTCCACCGTTGCGACCGCCGACCTCTACAACAACGCGGCGGTACCGATCTCCAGTTCGGACTGGGGTGCCGACGCACTGCTGAACCAGGACAACCAGATCACCATCGCCGGCACGCTGCGCAGTGTGAAGGACGTGAACCTGAGTGCCGACAAGGGCTTCGGTCACCGCGTCGACGGTCAGGGCGTGGCGCGCGACCTGTACAGCCAGGCCGCCAGTGCGATCGCCAGCGGGGTGAGCAATCTGTTCGGCGGCGGTGACGTGTCGATCGAGCAGAACAGCGGCCGCAGCATCGAGCAGTCGCGCGCCGGCGTGTCGGTGAGCGGTCTGGTCGATGCCGGCATCCAGAACCAGCAGCTGATGACGATCAACGAGAGCGGCAGTGGCGCGCCGACGCTGACGCTCAGCGTGCAGGTGCCGCGCGAGGGGCAGGGGGCGGAGTGCCGTACGCCGGGCACCGCCGGCTGCACCTATGACACGGTGACCAAGCAGTACTGGATCACCCGCTCGGACGGCATGGAACTGCCTACGCTGAGCGTCGAGAACCTTCAGGACAACCTGCGCACACGCATCAACGCGCTGAAGGAAATCCGCGGCAACTACCAGGGCACGACCAGCACCGGCGGCGACGCCAGCAACCCGGAAACGGTGGCCGCACTGACCGCGGAAATCAATTTCCTCGAACAGCAGATGGCCGACCTGTTCCCGGCCGGTGGCGCCAACGCATCGATCGCCAACGCGGCCTTCATCGTGATGCCGGAGGTCGACGCGCGTGGCGGCAACATCAACGTGATCGGCGACAACCTCGCCGGCAACGGTCGCCTCAATGCGCGCGGCGAGGCGAAGATCGAAATCATCAACAACAGTTCGGCCTTCCTGCGGACCGATGAACTGATCATCCCGGAGGACGCGACCGGCCGCCTCACGCTGAACGGCGTAGCCATCCTGAACACGCCGGGCAGCAACCCGACCACCGGACAGATCAACGCCGCGCTGAACGATCGCAACCAGGGCGGCTCCGCCGCCTTCTCCAGCGTCGGCATCGCGCCGAATTCGCCGGCGCCATCGATCACCGTGCGCAACACCTATGTGCCGGCCGATGGCGACACGCGCGCGCCGGACATCGAAGTGGTGGGCAACATCAGCAACCTGCTCGGCTCGGTCACGCTGGAAAGCGAACGCGGCAGCGTGCTGGTGCAGCCGAAGGATCCGCTGAACCCGCTGACCGCACCCAATATCCAGGCGGCGGACATCAATATCACCGCCGGTCGCGACTTCGTGTTCAGCTCGCCGTCGGCCTTCTATCACACCGCCGGCAACCCGCGCGACATGTGGGGCGGTACACGCACGCCGAGCGGCAACAGTGGTGGTCTGGCCAACAACTACGAGGACGGCACCGCGTCGTCCGGCTCCAGTACGGAAGCACGCAACGGCACCGGCGGCCCGACCATCGCCGGCAACAACATCTTCATCAGCGCGCGCTACCTGAACATCAACGGGCTGCTGCAGAGCGGGCTGCCGGACCGCAACATCGTCATCGGCGACAGCGCGCGGGTGAACCTGAACATCGGTCCCTACAAGACGGCAACGACGCTGGCGGAGGCAAAATCCAACTACGACGCGCTGGTGGCGGCGGGGATGAAACCGTCCGATCCGCGCTTCCGCATCAGCAACACCGAAGGCAACATCGTGGCCTTCTTCAATGCGGAACTGAACCGCGTCGAGCTGGAACCGGTGAAGGTCGAGGGGGGCAAGCTTGAGCTGCTGGGCGAGATACTGAACACCGGCGGTGGCCGCATCGCGGCGATGGACGGCTACGGCCGCTTCAACATCGACAACCGCAGCGGCTACGACATCGTGATCACTGGCCTCGATACCGGCAACGACATCGAAGGCAAGGTGCGCATCACCGATTACCTGCGTCGCTGGGATCCGCTGGCCAACGGCGGCCAGGGCGCCATCGTCACCAACGCATCGCAATCCAGCACGCAGACGCTGGCCTATTACAACAGCCTGACGCCGGTGACGCGCGAAGTCACCCGCCTGGGCAACGCCGTCAAGACACGCGACCTCATCACCACCACCGATGCCCAGAACAAGCTGAAGGAGGTCGAGGTCGAGCACTACGATGACGTGGCCGGTCGCAATACGGGATACGCGCCGGTGACCGGACAGACCTATACCTGGGTCACCGGTCAGCGCAACACGACCAACACCTACTCGCGGTACGAGAAGGAGACCAAGTTCTGGTTCTTCCCCGGCAGCTGGTCGCTGGCCGATCGCACGGCCTACCGGAGCTGGGACGATCCGACGCCGCTGTCCGAGGGCGAGTACACGAAGATCGACACCGGCATGGGCAGTACGACCTACCGCTACCAGCGGCGCGACGTGACCACCGCCTTCCGCGCCTGGGACCGCGAGGATTCCGAGTGCTCGGCCTTCCTGTGCATCTGGAAGTGGCACACCTACGAGGTGTGGACCGAAACCGGCTCCAAGCGCTACAACACGCACACGGTGAAGGCCGACCACTCGATCCCGATCAACTTCATCGGTTACGACAGCGGCCAGGTCGACATCCGCAGCCGCGCCGACATCATTTTCGCCGGCAGCCTGACCAACCGCACCGGCACGACGACGGTGGACGCCACCGCTGGCAATGGTTTGCCGGGCGGTGCCATCACGGCGGAAAGCGTGCGCGGCGTCATCACCGCGCAGAACCTGACCCTGCGTGCCGCCGAGGGCATCGGCAACACGCTGACGCCGCTGCAGATCGACATGCTGGGCACCGGCGCGGTGACTGCCATCAGCGCGCGCGGCGACATCGGCCTGCGCGAAATGAGTGGCGACATGCGGGTGAGCGAGGTGCGCACCGACAACAACGGCCGCGTGTTCCTGCAGGCCGATCGCGACATCGTGTCGGCCGGCAGCGGCAACGCGGTGCGCGTGCAGGGCGGCGGCGTCGAGCTGATGTCCAGCTCGGGCCAGATCGGCACCGACGCGCAGGCGCTGGTGGTGCAGACCCAGGCCACCGCGCAGGGCGGTCTGAGCGCGACTGCCAGCGGCGACATCCATCTGATGCAGCCGGACGGCGACATGCAGCTGGACAAGATCGAATCGCAGTCGGGCGACGTGACGCTCACCGCGCTCGGCGGTCGCATCACCGACGGCAACCGTAACGAAACCCGCGATACCCGCGCCGAAGCCGAACTCGACGCGCTGTGGAACGACCTGCGCCTGCGCGAATCGGACGGCGCCGCCGACAGTCTGGCCGACGCGCTGAAGGGCCACCGCTCGCAGATCAGCCGCGAGTACCAGGAGTACTGGTCGCTGCGCAACGTCGAACTGATCGAGGATCCGCAGAACGCCGGCAGCTTCGTGTATCGCGCGGACAGCTACAACGCGGCTACCGCGTCGACGCGGCTGCGTACGCTGCACGACAAGCTGAGCGGACTTGGCATCTCGCTCGGCAGCACCGGTGCCAGCTACGACAGCAGCTTCAGCTACGTCGGCTCGGCCGCGACCGACACCGTCATCGCCGGCATGTCCGACGGCACCCATGTGTGGACCGACAACCAGGTGCGCTACGGCGTCAGCGCGGCGATCTACAACAAGTCCACGTCCGACACCGAAACCCGGGTCGAACAGCCCAACGTGGTCGGTCGCCACATCGTGCTGAACGCCAACAGCGCGAGCGGCGGCGTCGGCCGCGACGAGGGCCAGTTCACGGTGAGCATCGCCAGCCTGACCGCGCTCACGCCGGAACAGCGCCGCGCGCTGTCGGCGGCGGAAGCGGACGACGTGGCGATCGATACGGTGGCCAAGACCGCCACCGTGCTCAAGCGCGACGACGTCGACATCGCCACCACGGCTGGCGGTTCGGTCACCGTCAATGCGCGCGGCCACGTCTTCCTCGGCGCCGACGATTACGACCGCAACGGCACCGTGCTGCCAGGCGACATCAACCTCGTGTCGCTGGATGCGACCGGCGGCGGCGTCGATTTCAGCAAGACGATCCGGCTCAAGGTGTCTGGCGGCATCGTCGATGCCAGCACGACGAACGCGCCGAACCTGCGTGGCGGCAGCACCATCATCGAAGCGGGCAGCGGCAGCATAGGCAGTGCAGCCAGGCCGATCACACTCGATCTGGGCGAAGCGGCGACACTGACCGCGCGCGCCTCGACCGGGATCTGGCTGAACGAAACGAACGGCCCGATGCGGGTAGCCGAGATGTTCTCGGGCAGCGGCGGCATCCATCTGATGAGCGCCGGCAGCATCCTGAGCGCCAGCGGCCCGCAGCGCGCGGTCGCCATGCAGACGGACGCCGGTGACATCGATCTGGTGGCGCTCGGCGGCAGCATCGGGGCCGATGGCGAGCCGCTGCTGATCGCACAGGGTGCGGGCGGGCTGGTCAATGCGCAGGCCAGCGGCGACGTGCATCTGTCCGGTACGCGGGCGGTCGAGCCCGACCTGTCGCCGGCGCTGACCGTCGGTAACGTCAGTGCCGGTGGTTCGATGTCGCTCGCCGCACCGGTCGGCGATCTGCGTCAGACCGGCGACGCCGAGGCAGCGGGCGATATCGCGGTGCAGGCCGGGCGCTACCTGATGGACGACGGCACCGTGCTGCGCGCCGACGGCGGCACCATTGCGATCGACGCCACCGGCGACGTCGTGGTCGGCCGCATCGAGGCGACGAACAACGCCACCGCCGACGCCATTCGCATCACGACCGGCAGTCGCATCCTTGATGGTGGCGACATCGGCACCTGGGATCTGGTCGCGGCCACGCCCGGTGCCGGCGTGACGCTGGACGCTGCCGGCGGCGTCGGCAACGCAAGCTGGAACAACGGCTCGCCGCGCGCGATAGCGAACGCGCTGGAAACCGACATCGCGAAGATTGACGCCATCAGCACCGCTGGCGGCGTGCACATCGACGAGCGCGACGACATCGAGATCGGCCGCATCGAAGTGCGCGACGACGCCTGGGTACGTGCCGCCGGCGACATCGAGAACGGCACGGTGTACGCGTCGCGCGGCAATATCGATCTGCTGTCCGGCGGCAAGGTGACGGTGGTCGACGCGACGGCGGACCTTGGCAGCACGACGGTGATCGCCGAGGACGACATCCTGATGGACGCGGTCACGGCAGGTAACGGCGTGACGCTGGAGTCGAACAACGGCAGCGTCAGCGTGTCGCGCATCACCGGCGACATCCTGTCGCTGTCGGCGAAGAACGATCTGAACCTCGGCACGCTGAGCGTCGGTCGCTCGCTGTTCTTCAATTCGCAGTCGGTCACTGCCCGCATCCTGCACACCCGCAACGACGCGCCGCTGGCGATGCGCGCGGTCGGTCGTGGCGGCGTGCCGGCGCGCTGGGTCGATCTGACGATCAACAGCGAGGTCGGCGTACGCTTCGACCGCTTCAGCGCGCTCGACGCCGAGGTGACGATGGAGCGCGGCTTCCTGCGCATCGACCAGGGCCGCATCGAGAACCGCGCGCGCTTCATCAACCCGGTCAGCAACATCTATATGGACAACCTGACCACGGTGGTCGAGCCGGCCGACGTGCAACTGCATCACCCGGGCAAGGTGTTTGGCAACATGCTGCTCGACGAGTGGCTGCTGGTGACCGACCCCTACGTCGTGATGCGCGATCCGCTGCACGAAGTGGTGATGAACACCGTGCTCGACTACAGCGGCCGCGAGCAGTCGCGAGAACTCATCGTCACCCGCGTCAATACGCCGGACAAGCAGTCGGCTGCGGGTCAGGTGCCACAGATCGCGTCGGTATCGATCAACGTGCCGCTCGACATTCCGGCCGTGAATTCCGGTGAGGAAGAGAGCGAAGAAGAAGCCGAAGCCCGTCGTCGGGCTGAAGAGGAGGTTGTCGAGTGAGTCGTTCTCCGCGTCGGACGAAGATAGGGCAGGGCGCTGCATGCGCACTGGTTTCGGCGTTCAGCCTGCTGCTGCCGCTGCAGGTGGATGCGCAGGCGGTGCCGCAGATTCCTGCGGCCGCCGACCCGGGCGTGATCCAGGAACGCTCGCGCGACATCGAACGGCGACTGCGTGAGGAGCGCGAGCGGCGTCCTGACGACGCGCCCACCATCGATGACGACGCGCTGAAGCCGGCGCCGGTCAAGCCGGCGGCCGGTGCACGCTTCATGCTCCGGCGCATCGATTTCACCCGCTCGGAACTGCTGGATGAGTCCATGCTGCGCGGGCTGGCGGCCGGCCTTGAAGGGCGCGAGGTCTCGCTGGGCGAGGTTCAGGAACTGGTTGATCGCATCAACGCGCTGTACCGCGACCGGGGCGTGCCGACCGCGCAGGCGGTACTGCCGGCACAGGAAGTGGCCGATGGCGCGATCACCATCAAGCTGGTCGAAGGCCGCGTCGGCAAGGTGGTGATGAGCGGCAACGACAGCACTTCGGAGGCCTTCATCCGCGAGCGGCTCGGCCAGAGGCCGGGCGAACTGGCCGACGTGGCCGCGCTCGAGCGCAGCATGATGCGCTTCAACCGCACCCAGGACGTACAGCTGAGGGCAGAGCTGAAACCGGGCGCGAAGTTCGGCGAAACCGATTTCGCGCTGTCGGTGAAGGAACCGCCAAAGCACGAAATGCGGCTGTTTGCCGACAGCAGCGGCAGCCAGGCGACCGGCGTCTATCGTGTCGGCGCCTTCTACCAGAACCGCAGCCTGCTCGGTTTCCGTGATGCGCTGGGCGTCACGCTGGTCGGTGCCGATGGGCACGAAGGCAGGGCGCTGTCGTACAGCTTTCCGCTCGGCACGCTGGGCACGCGGCTCACGCTCTCCTGGTTCAACGACCACACGCGCATCATCGACGGCCCCTTCCGGCCGTTGCGCATCCGCGGCGAATCGACGGCGTGGACTGCGCTGTTGCGGCATCCGGTGCTCATTGGTGGCAACTACCAGCTCGATCTGCTCGGCGGCGCGAAGAAGCGCAAGACCGAGAGCTGGATTTCCGGGCGGCTGTTCCAATCGACCGACATCGACGATCTGTCGCTCGGCGTCGATGGCCAGTGGTGGGAGAAGGACCGCATCTGGACCGGCTCGCTGACCTACTCCAACGGCAAGGCCGACCCGATCGACGACATCGTCAGCACATCGTTCTCGATCTGGCGTGGCTCGCTGCGCCGCGTGCAGGATCTGTCGGACGGCTGGTCGGTGCAGAGCAACCTTGCCTTCCAGTACACGCGCGACGAGAACCTCACGTCGAGCGAGCAGTTCCTGATCGGTGGCGACAACAGCGTACGCGGCTACCAGACCGGCCTGTTCAGCGGCGACAAGGGTCTCGCCGCGTCGATCGAACTGCACCACCCGCTGCCGCAGCCACCGGTGGCGCCGGTGCGCACGGCCGGCTTCCTGTTCCTCGACTACGGCGCGACCCAGCCTTTCCGTCCGGTCGGTTCGACGCGCGGTACCGACACGCTGGCCAGCTACGGCTGGGGCGTGAACGCCAATATCAATGACCGCGTTTCAGCCCGCCTCACGCTGGGCCTGCCCATCCGCGACCGCGTGCAGGATCCGCGCAACTACTACGTCCACTTCCAGATCGTCGCGCAGCTGTTCTGAGCGACGGCGCTGTCGCTTCTCCGGACGGTGCGCCCGAGCGGCGACTCCGTCGCGGCCAAGGCCGTTCCCACATGCGGTGCACGAGATCCGCGACCTGAGCCTCGGCCGGGGTTCTGTGGGAGGCGTCTTCTGACCCCGACTGCAGTCTGAATCGAAGCCGGCAGACCGCAGCGGCCGTGTCGCGGCCAAGGCCGCTCCCACAGGAGGTGCACGAGATCCGCGACAGAGTCTGGGCCGGGGTTCTGTGGGAGGGGTCCTCTGACCCCGACAGCAGCCTGGATCGAAGCCCGCGGACTGCAGCGGCCTTGTCGCGGTCGAGGCCGCTCCCGCAGACCGTGCGCCTGCGCGATTCAGACCGCGACGAAATCCAGTGTTTTCGACAGCATGAACATGACGGTGCAGCCGGTGTCCGTCTCGTGCGGTCCGTGCACGGTGCCGGCCGGCGCGGCGAACACGGCGCCCGGACCGTAGCGGCGGCCGTTCTCGATGAACTCGCCGTCGAGCACGTAAGCCACTTCGTCGGCCTCGGTGTGCAGGTGGTTCTGCACCGTCGATCCGGGATCGAAGCGGTAGACAACGACTGAAGCGCCTTCGGCGGGGTTGCCGTCGAGCACCTTGTAATGCACGCCTTCGATGCCGCTGGCCTGCCAGCTCAGATCGTCGGCGTGGAACTGGGTGGTATACATTCGGGGCTCCGGAATGGCCGGGTCGGATTGACCCGCACGACGCTGCGCACGGACCATGCCATCCGTCCCGTCTGCCACACCCGTTCGACATGCCCCCGCACGATGGCGTCGACACGCCGTTTGCCGCGCATCGACGCCATCCGGACATACCTCCGAACGCCGCGGTCAGCCGTTCCACAGACTGAAAGTCGAACCGCCCGCCGTCGGGCGGACGAATTCCGGACTGTGGCGATCGCTCGCCGGCAGCGTGTTCAGACGCGCCGGCGTGCGACCAGCGTGACCAGACCCAGGCCCGCAGCCAGCATGGCCCAGGTGCCAGGCTCCGGTACCGCCGTCACCTGCAGCAACTGGCCGCGGATCTCGCCGCCGGGAAAGACCGCGTTGTGGATGTTCACGTAATAACCCCCCGCCAGCAGATCGGTCAGATCGAGCGCGCCCGGCCCGCTCCGGGTGAATGCGGCGGCCGTCCAGCTGCCGTCGTCCTGCATCGCCTGCAGGATGTCGTCGGCGAAATCGAACACCACCGGTCCGTTACTGCCGGCCGGACCTTCGTGAATATGGGCACCTGTCACCGAGGCGGCCAGACCGCCAGCGCCGAAGATGAGCTGGGTGATGCTGTTCGTGCTGTCGTCGAACGTGAGGTAGGCGCTGCCGTACGCCGTCGAGGCGTTGGCGGGTACCTGGCTCGCGCCCGACAGGTTGGCGACGAACTGGAAGGTGGCGGCCTGTGCCGATGAGGCGGCCAGGGCGAGGGCGGCAATGACGACTTTGCAGGCTTTCAGACGGGTCATGACGAAATCTCCGTAACGGTTGTCGGGAATGTTCCGGCCGGACACAGGATGCATCCGCGGCGGTACCCCTCGTGCTACACGGCAGGTGCCATTCCGGATGCAGGCATCGCCTGAAAGTCGGACCGCCCGGTCGACGGGCTGCGGCCGATTTTCGGACTTCCTGTCTGGTGCGTCGCAACGTTTCCCGGTAAGCGGTCACTTCATCCCCCTCCGGAATGCCGTTTCCGTCGATGGTGCGATGCACACGACTCGCGCCGGCACAGGCTTTGCTGAATCTCCTCCGGGCAATTCGCGGCGACGTCGCGAAACACCGATGCAACAAGGAGGAGGCAGATGAAAAAGCTCTACCCGGACGCCAAGAGCGCGCTCAAGGGTTTGCTCAAGGACGGACAGACGCTGGCGGTCGGCGGCTTCGGGCTGTGCGGCATTCCCGAGCAGTTGATCGACGCGGTGGCCGACAGCGGCACGCATGACCTCACGGTGATCAGCAACAACGCCGGCGTCGATGGCATCGGTCTCGGCAAGCTGCTGGCCAATCGTCAGGTGCGCCGGATGATCGCGTCCTACGTCGGCGAAAACGAGGAATTCGAACGACAGCTGCTGTCGGGCGAGCTGGAGGTCGAACTGACGCCGCAGGGCACGCTGGCCGAGAAGCTGCGCGCCGGCGGGGCCGGGATCCCGGCGTTCTACACCCGCACCGGCGTCGGCACGCCGGTCGCCGACGGCAAGGAAACGCGCGATTTCGGCGGACACCGCTATTTGCTTGAGCACGCACTGCTGGCCGATGTGGCCCTGGTCAAGGCGTGGAAGGCGGATGGCGCGGGCAATCTGGTCTTCCGCAAGACCGCGCGCAACTTCAATCCGATGATCGCGACTGCCGGGCGCACGACGATCGCCGAGGTCGAAGAGATCGTGCCGACCGGGCAGCTCGACCCGGACCAGATCCATACGCCGGGCATTTTCGTGCAGCGCGTGATCGTCAATCGCACCCCTTCGAAGCACATCGAAAAACGCACGACGAGGACTGCCTGACATGGCTTGGACACGAGACGACATGGCGCGCCGCGCGGCGCGCGAACTGCGCGACGGCTACTACGTGAACCTCGGCATCGGCATGCCGACGCTGGTGGCCAATCACATTCCGGAAGGCATGGACGTGTGGCTGCAGTCGGAAAACGGCCTGCTGGGCATCGGCCCCTTTCCGACCGAGGACGAAGTCGACGCCGACCTGATCAACGCCGGCAAGCAGACGGTGAGCACGCTGCCGGGCAGCAGCTTCTTCAGCAGCGCCGACTCGTTCGCGATGATCCGCGGCGGCCATATCGACCTCGCCATCCTCGGCGCGATGCAGGTGAGCGAACGCGGCGATCTGGCGAACTGGATGATTCCGGGCAAGCTGGTCAAGGGCATGGGCGGCGCGATGGATCTGGTGGCCGGTGTGCGCCGTGTCATCGTCATGATGGAGCACTGCAGCCGCAGCGGCGAACACAAGATACTGAAGCAGTGCGACCTGCCGCTGACCGGGGTCGGCGTGGTGAGCCTCATCATCACCGACCTGTGCGTGCTGGCGGTGACGCCTGACGGTCTGGAGCTGCGCGAACTGGCGCCCGGCGTGAGCATCGACGAGGTGCTCGAAAAGACCGGTGCGCCGGTGCTCACTGCACCGGTGGTGCTGTGCTGACGCCGGGCGGTGCGGCGCCTGCCGCCGCCGCGCGTCGCAGCGCGCGCGCCAACGTGATCACGCTGCAGCAGCTGGTGCAGGGTTACGGCATTCCGCTGGCGCGGGTTTCCGCCTTCGAGGAGCTCGGCATCATCGACGCAGCCGGCGCCGACCGCTACAGCTGCGAGGACGATGACCGGCTCATCATCGCCGCGGCCGCCGTGCAGCTCGGCTTCACGCTGCGCGAACTGCGCGAGCTGATGGACCTGTACGACGAAGCGTCACCGGCCCGCCGTGCGCTGCCCAACTTCATGAAGCTGCTCGCCAGCTACCAGCGCCTGATGGCCTGGCGTCAGCCCGAAGGCTACGACCCGCCGCCGGCCGGACGTCAGCGCAAACCTTTCCGCGCCCGGCACTTCCGCCCGGAAATCGTCTCTTCAAAGGAATCGACATGAGCATCCTGGTTGGCCAGACGGCGCCGGACTTCACCGAGAACGCGGTGTGGGGCGACAACGAGTTCCGCCCCTACACGCTGTCGGACGGTCGCGGGCGCTACACCGTGCTGTTCTTCTATCCGCTGGATTTCACCTTCGTCTGTCCGTCGGAACTGATCGCCTTCGAGCGGCGCATGCCCGAGTTCGCCCGCCGCAATGTCGATGTGGTCGGCTGTTCCATCGACTCGGCCTATACCCACCTGGCGTGGAAGAAGACCTCGTATGCCGAGGGCGGTGTTGGCCCACTCAGCTATCCGCTGATCTCCGACATGACGCACGCGGTGTCGCGTGCCTACGGGGTCGAAGGGCCGATGGGCATCTCGCTGCGCGGCACCTTCCTGATCGATCGTTCCGGCGTGGTGCAGCACCAGATCGTGAACAACCTCGCGCTGGGTCGCGACATCGACGAGCTGCTGCGCGTGATCGATGCGCTCCAGCACACGGAACTGCACGGCGAGGTCTGCCCCGCCGGATGGCAGAAGGGCAAGGCCGGCATGACGCCGACCGATCGCGGTGTGGCGAGCTACCTCGCCGAACATTCGGACATGCTGTGATGGCACCCTGGGAGAACGGACACATGAAACTGTACGACTGGCACGCAGCCCCGAACCCGAAGCGGGTTCGCATGTTTCTGGTCGAGAAGGACCTGGACCTGAACATCGTCGAGGTGTCGGGTGAGAACCTGCGCCTGCGCGCCGACTACATCGAGAAGTTTCCGCAGGCCATGGTGCCCATGCTGGAACTGCCGGACGGCCGCCAGATCGGCGAGTCGATGGCGATCTGCCGTTACCTCGAAGAACTGCATCCGGCGCCGCCGCTGCTCGGTCGCAACGCCTACGAGCGCGCCATCGTCGACATGTGGGAAAGGCGTGCCTTCGACGAAGGCATGATGGCCGCCGGCGAAGTGTTCCGGAACACCGCCGATGCCTTCCGCGACCGCGGCCTGCCGGGTTTCGCTTCACCGGTGGCGCAGATTCCCGCCCTGGTCGAGCGTGGCCGCGAGCGGCTCGGTCACTTCTTCCGCAAGTTCGACCAGCAGCTGGGCAAGCACCGCTACGTTGCCGGCGAGACCTTCTCGGTGGCCGACTGCACCACCTTCTGCAGCATCGAGTTCGCAGGCTGGTCGGACATCGGTATTCCGGCCGACTGCAGCAATCTGCTGCGCTGGCACAAGGACGTGAGCGCGCGCCCGAGCGCGCGCGCCTGAGGATCGCCGACATGCGAAGCCGGGTGAGTGTCGACACGCTGCAGGGCAGGGCGGCGCGCGCATCCGGATCGCATCGAGGCCACGAAGCACTGCATCGGGGGATGCGCGAATGATCGACCTTTACTCTGCACCGACACCTGATGGCTGGAAGGTTTCGATTGCGCTCGAAGAGCTGCGCATCCCCTATGCCGTGCACCCGATGGACGCCTGCAGCGGCGAACGCCTGGCGCCGGAATTCATGCGCGTCAGCGCCTGCGCCTGTTCGCCCACCATCGTCGATCACGACGCAGCGGGTTTCTCGGTCAGCGATGCCGGCCCGGTTCTGGTCTATCTCGCCGAACGCAGCGGCCAGCTGATGCCGAGCGACGCCATCGGTCGCTCGCGCGTGATGCAGTGGCTCATGCTGCCGGTCGATGCCGCCGACGCGGCGAAGACGGGCGATGCGAAGGCCGCACGGGCGGAGATGCTGCGTCTGTTCGCGCTGTTCGACCACCACCTCCAGGGCGCCGACTACCTTGCCGGCGCGTTCAGCATTGCGGACATCGCGCACTGGGCCTGGATGCGCATGCATGCCTGGTCCGACGTGGATATGCATCGCTTCAACGCGCTGGCGCGCTGGCTTCAGCGCGTCGCGGCGCGCGACGCCACGCTGCGCGGCCTGCGCGCGCTACCGTCACCGTCGCTCGAACGGCCGGCCGAGCATGTGTGGAAAGTGAAATCCATCCTGCTGCGTTGAGCGCGCGAGCGACGATTCAACGCGTCCGGCACAAGTCCTGAAGTCGCGGTCGGAAGACCGCTCCACGCAGAACCGGATCCAGCCAGCACCCTGTGGGAGCGGCCTTGGCCGCGACACGGCTTTGGCCGGCCGCCGGGTTCGGTCAAGCCCGCAATCGCGAGCAAGTTCGCTCCCACGGGCTTCGCGCCAGGCACCGAACGAGGGCGCTCTGCGGGAAGTAGTCATGATTACCGCTTGGGCCTGAACCAAGCGCCGCGCACTGCCCTCCGTTGCTGTCGGGGTCAGAAGACTCCTCCTACAGAAAGCCCGGATTCGACCGCGTGTCGTGCGCATTTCGTGTGGGAGCGGCCCTGGCTACCGCCGAGATCTGAACCAAGCGCCGCGCACTGCCCACCGTTGCTGTCGAGGTCAGAAGACCCCTCCCACAAAGAGCCGGCTTCGACTGCGTGTCATGCGCATTTCCTGTGGGAACGGCCTTGGCCGCGACGCGCCTTTGACTGGCCGTCGGCCTCGATCAATCAAGGCCGCAATCGCGAGCAAGCCCGCTCCCAACCCACCCCAGCCACGCAGCGCGAACCGCAGCGGTGTTGCCGCCTGGAAGTTGTTGCGACGCAGCATGTCAAAACCGTCCGAAACGACCGTCCGACGCGGGTTTCCGGACTGTCCGATCGCACTACGGTCGCTTCATACGATGCCGTCCGAATTCCATCCGTCCGATGCCCGTCGGCATGTTGTCACCCGCCCGGCGAAGAAAATTAACCGTCTATAAATCAATCGCTTGCGAGATTGCCGTGTGCCGGAATCCGCACTGGCACCGTCCTTGCACCTGGAGGCTTGTTCGATCGCGGCCAGATCGATCAGGAAACACCGGCCCACGGGGGTCGGAGGCGAAGAGCAGTTGGACTATTCAAATGGAGACGTGGAGATGACGATCGATAACTCGTCGGTTCAGGTGCTGGGGATTGATGCAGGCGGCACCATGACCGACACCTTCTTTGTCCGTGCGGACGGCCGCTTCGTGGTCGGCAAGGCACAGAGCAATCCCGGGGACGAATCCCTGGCGATCTACAACTCGTCGGTCGATGCACTGGCGCACTGGGGCCGTGAGGTCGATGACGTGTACCCGGAGCTGGTGACCTGCGTGTACTCCGGTACCGCGATGCTGAACCGCGTGCTGATGCGCAAGGGCCTCGACGTCGGCCTCATCTGCAACCGCGGTTTCGAGCAGGTGCATTCGATGGGCCGCGCGCTGCAGAGCTATCTGGGTTACGCGCTGGAAGACCGCATCCACCTGAACACGCACCGCTATGACGAGCCGCTGGTTCCGGTGTCGCGTACCCGTGGCGTGACCGAGCGTACGGATGTGCAGGGCAAGGTCGTCATTCCGCTGCGCGAAGCCGAAGTGCGCACCGCGGTGAAGGAGCTGGTCGATGCCGGCTCTCAAGCCATCGTCATCTGCTTCCTGCAGTCGCACAAGAACGGCACCAGCGAACAGCGCGCCCGCGACATCGTCAAGGAAGAGCTGAAGAAGCTGAACGTCAATATCCCGGTCTTTGCCTCGGTGGATTACTACCCGCAGCGCAAGGAAAGCCACCGCATGAACACCACCATTCTCGAAGCCTACGGCGCGGAACCGTCGCGCGAAACGCTGAAGAAGGTGAGCGACCGCTTCAAGAAGCACGGTGGCAAGTTCGACCTGCGCGTGATGGCCACGCACGGCGGCACCATCAGCTGGAAGGCCAAGGAACTGGCCCGCACCATCGTGTCCGGCCCGATCGGCGGCGTGATCGGCTCCAAGCTGCTGGGCGAAGCGCTGGGTGACGAGAACATCGCCTGCTCGGACATCGGCGGTACCTCGTTCGACGTGGCACTGATCACCAAGGGTTCGTTCGCCATCAAGTCCGATCCGGACATGGCCCGCCTGGTGCTGTCGCTGCCGCTGGTGGCGATGGACTCGGTCGGTGCCGGCGCCGGTTCCTTCGTGCGCCTGGATCCGTACTCGAAGTCGCTGAAGCTGGGCCCGGACAGCGCCGGCTACCGCGTCGGTACCTGCTGGCCGGAAAGTGGCCTGGACACGGTGTCGGTGTCCGACTGCCACGTCGTGCTGGGTTACCTGAACCCGAACAACTTCCTCGGCGGCGCGATCAAGCTCGACGTGCAGCGTGCGCGTGACCACATCAAGGCGCAGATCGCCGACCCGCTGGGCCTGTCGGTGGAAGACGCCGCCGCCGGCGTGATCGAGCTGCTCGACCTGACGCTGTCCGAGTACCTGCGCGCCAACATCAGCGCCAAGGGTTACAACCCGGCCGAGTTCACCTGCTTCTCCTACGGCGGTGCCGGCCCGGTTCACACCTACGGCTACACCGAAGGCGTCGGCTTCAAGGACGTCGTCGTACCCGCCTGGGCGGCCGGCTTCTCGGCCTTCGGTTGCGCCTGCGCCGACTTCGAATATCGCTACGACAAGTCGGTCGACCTCGGTGTCGCCCAGCTGGCCAGCGACGCCGACAAGGCGGCCGCATGCCAGACCCTGCAGGCGGCCTGGACGGAGCTGGCGGGCAAGGTGATCGAGGAGTTCGTCATCAACGGCTTCAAGCCGGAAGACGTGATGCTCATCCCCGGCTACAAGATGCAGTACATGGGTCAGCTGAACGACCTGGAGATCATCTCGCCGGTGTCGACCGCTGCGACCGCGTCCGACTGGGACAAGATCGTCGAAGCCTTCGAGAACACCTACGGCCGCGTCTATGCGAGCTCCGCACGTTCGCCCGAACTGGGCTTCTCGGCCACCGGCGCAATCATGCGCGGCACCGTGGTGACGCAGAAGCCGGTGCTGCCGGAAGACCCGGACTGCGGCCCCACGCCGCCGCCGGAAGCGCGCATCGGTACCCGTCCGTTCTATCGCCACAAGAAGTGGGTCGATGCGGTGATCTGGAAGATGGAAGCGCTGAAGTCGGGCAACCACATCGTCGGCCCGGCCATCATCGAATCCGATGCCACCACCTTCGTCGTGCCGGACGGCTTCGAGACCTTCGTCGATAAGCACCGCCTGTTCCACCTGAAGGAAGTCAAGTAAGCGCCGGTGTCCTGAAGGGCTGTCGGCACCCATCCGGGGTCGACAGCACAGCGATCCGGAAAAAACTCCAAAGGAGAGACTGAATGAACATGTTGAGCAACAACGAGACCGGCTTCGCCGATCTCCTGAAGAACGGCCAGACGCTGAAGCAGTTCCGCGACGGCATCATCGAGCGCACCAAGGCCAGCGGCCACTACAACGGCCTGGAAAAGCTGGAACTGCGCGACGCCGATCCGATCGGCTACGAGAAGCTGTTCTCCAAGCTGCGCGGCGGCCTGGTGCATGCCCGCGAAACCGCGAAGAAGATCGCCGCCAGCCCGATCGTCGAGCAGGAAGGCGAACTGTGCTTCACGCTGTACAACGCTGTCGGCGACTGCGTACTCACCTCGACCGGCATCATCATCCACGTCGGCACGATGGGCGCGGCGATCAAGTACATGATCGAGAACAACTGGGAAGCCAACCCCGGCATCAATCCCGGTGACATGTTCACCAACAACGACTGCTCGATCGGCAATGTGCACCCGTGCGACATCGCCACCATCGTCCCGATCTTCTGGGAAGGCCGTCTGATCGGCTGGGTGGGCGGTGTGACGCACGTGATCGACACCGGCGCGGTGACCCCGGGTTCGATGTCCACCGGTCAGGTGCAGCGCTTCGGCGACGGCTACATGATCACCTGCCGCAAGACCGGTGTGAATGACACGCCGCTGCGTGACTGGCTGCACGAGTCGCAGCGTTCGGTGCGTACGCCGAAGTACTGGATTCTCGACGAGAAGACCCGTATCGCCGGTTGCCACATGATCCGCGAACTGGTCGAGGAAGTGATCCGTGCCGACGGCATCGAGGCCTACGAGAAGTTCGCCTACGAAGTCATCGAAGAAGGCCGTCGCGGCCTGATGAGCCGCATCAAGGCGATGACGCTGCCGGGCAAGTACCGCAAGGTGTCCTTCGTCGATGTGCCGTACAAGCACGAAGACGTGCAGGTGTCCTCCGCCTTCGCCAAGCTCGACTCGATCATGCACTCGCCGTGCGAAATGACGATCAAGCCGGACGGCAAGTGGCGCCTCGACTTCGAAGGTGCGAGCCGCTGGGGCTGGCATACCTTCAACGCCCACCAGGTGGCCTTCACCTCGGGCATCTGGGTGATGATGTGCCAGACGCTGGTGCCGACGCAGCGCATCAACGACGGCGCCTACTTCGCCACCGAGTTCCACCTGCCCAAGGGCACCTGGTGCAACCCGGATGACCGGCGCACCGGCCACGCCTACGCATGGCACTTCCTGGTGTCCGGCTGGGCGGCGCTGTGGCGCGGCCTGTCGCAGTCCTACTTCAGCCGCGGCTACCTCGAAGAGGTGAACGCCGGCAATGCCAACACCTCGAACTGGCTGCAGGGTGGCGGTATCAACCAGGACGGCGAGATCCACGCGGTCAACAGCTTCGAAGCCTCGTCGTGCGGTACTGGAGCATGCGCCGTCAAGGACGGCCTGAACCACGCCGCCGCCATCTGGAATCCGGAAGGCGACATGGGCGACATCGAAATCTGGGAAATGGCCGAACCGCTGCTCTACATGGGCCGCAATGTGAAGGCCAACTCCGGCGGCTACGGCAAGTACCGTGGCGGCTGCGGTTTCGAGACGCTGCGCATGGTGTGGAACGCCCAGGACTGGACGATGTTCTTCATGGGCAACGGCTTCATGAACAGTGACTGGGGCATGATGGGTGGTTACCCGGCTGCCACCGGCTACCGCTTCGAAGCCCACAAGACGGGCCTGGAGCGCCGCATCGCCAACGGCGAAAGCCTGCCGCTGGGTGGTGACATCGATCCGACCTCGCCGACCTACGAGCACAACATCGACGCCACGGCACGGATCAAGCGCGACAAGCAGTGCATGACCACCGAGGACTGCTACGACAACCACGATCTGTACCTGAACTACCTGCGTGGCGGCCCCGGCTTCGGTGACCCGATCGACCGCGAGCCGAAGGCGATCGAGAAGGACCTGAACGAGAAGTTCCTGCTGCCCGAGTATGCCCAGAAGGTGTACGGCGCCGTCTTCACCCAGAACGCCAAGGGTGCGTATGTCATCGATGTGGCGAAGACCCAGGCCCGTCGCGCCGAGATGCGCAAGGAACGTCTGGCCCGTGCGGTGCCGGTGCGCGAATGGATGAAGGAAGAGCGCGAACGCATCATCAACAAGCACGCGTCGCAGGCCGTCCAGCACATGTTCGCCACCAGCTTCGCGCTGTCCGAGAAGTTCACCAAGCACTTCAAGGACTTCTGGAGCCTGCCGGCCGACTGGCAACTGCTGGAGACCGAACTGGGCGTTCCGTCCTACGGTTCCAAGCACCGCATGGACCTGTCGCTGATGCCTGACGTCACCACTGTCGTCCAGGTCGAAGAGTGACCTCCAACAGACCGATCACGCGAATCAAGGAGCAATAAATGTCGACTTACACCAACGAGCAGGTCGCTCACCTGGCCGAGGGCACGCTGGACTGGGAAACCACTTTCCGCATGCTGTCCATGCCGAAGGACAACAGCCGCTTCAAGCAGTACGTCGAGGCGCTGCAGAAGAAAGTGACCTTCAAGGACAAGATCGTGCTGCCGCTGGCCCCGCACATGTACATCGTGCAGACCGCGAAGAAGCAGTGGGTCATCAAGTGCGATTGTGGTCACGAGTTCTGCGACTACACCGACAACTGGAAGATGCACGCGCACATCTACGTGCGTGACACGGAAGAGGCGATGACCGAGGTTTATCCGAAGCTGATGGCGCCGGATACCAACTGGCAGGTGTACCGCGAGTACTACTGCCCGACCTGCGGCACGCTGCACGACGTCGAGGCACCGACTCCGTGGTACCCGGTGATCCACGACTTCGAGCCGGACATCGAAGCCTTCTACAAGGAGTGGGTCGGCCTTCCGGTGCCCGAACGGGCGTCGTGATGGATAGCCGGGGCGCCCACAAGGTGCCCCGGCGCGACCGGCCGGGGGAGGCCGGTCGCAGCGACAGCGGCCGGTTCCGGCCGGCCGCCTTCCTCCAAACACCCTGACGCGGAATCGGCAGTACCCGTATGCGGCCTCTGGCGGCTGCAGGGGGCCCCTCACGCCGAAATGTCCGTCCAGGTCATGAAAAGCGTCGTGCGCCCAGCGCACGGAACGGCGCCAGAAGGAGACAGAAGATGCTTCACCAGCTCAAGCGGTTCGGCAGCGGTGCACGTGCCGCGGTCAATGTCGTCACCTCGACGCTTCCCATCGCCATCATCGGTGGTCTGCTGTACGCGGGCTTCTTCGTGAAGGCCGAAGCCGTCATCAACAAGGTCGAGCCCAAGGCAGTCGAGCGGCGCGACAACTTCTTCAGCGTCACCGCACCGAGCGAGCAGATCGCCTGGGCTGCCGGTACCGGCGGCAAGATCGTCCGCAGCGACGACGGCGGAAAGACCTGGCACCGCCAGGTGGCCCCCACCTACGAAAACCTGCAGGGCATCGCCGCCTGGGATGCGCAGCACGCGGTGGTCGCGGGCAACCACGGCGTCATTCTCTACACCGCCGACGGCGGCAGCTCCTGGAAGGCCGGGCAGGTGCCGAAGTCGGACAACCCCAACAAGCTGTTCCGCGTGCACATCTTCGACGGCGTGGCCTGGGCGGTCGGCGAATTCGGTTCGCTGCTGCGCTCGGAAGACAAGGGCGTGACCTGGACGCGCGCGATGGAAGAGAAGGACCGCGCCTGGAACGACATCTACTTCCGCGGCCAGAACGGCTGGCTGGTCGGCGAGTTCGGCACCGTCATGCGCACCACCGACGGCGGCGCGACCTGGACCGAGAACGAACTCGAAAACAAGGTGAGCCTGATGGGCGTCGATTTCCGCGACGACCAGAACGGCGTTGCCGTGGGCCTGACCGGGACCCTGCTGGTGACCAGCGATGGTGGCGCCAGCTGGCGCGAAGTGCCGCGCCTGACCCGCGAACACCTGCTCGACATCGCATGGGACGAGAACCGCTGGGTCGCCGTCGGCGACAAGGGCGTGATGGTCACGTCGGACGCCGCAGCCGCCGAATGGAAGCTCGGTCGCATCTCCGAGGGTGACGTGTCCTGGCGCACGCAGATCGCGCGTGCCGGTAATCGCTACTACGTATCGGGCGCCAATCTGGGCGTGCTCGAGGGCGGCAAGCTGACCATCGTCGGTCGATAAGAAGCGCAGGGGGAGAATGCTGTGAAAAACGAAACTTTCAGCAAGGTCGAACATGCGTTCGCGACGCTGATCCGTCATCGCACCTGGGTGGTGCTGGCGGTGGCGCTGCTGACCGCCGTCATGGGGTATCTCGCGAGCCACGTCGAAGTGAAGACGGTGTTCAGCGACTTGCTGCCGAAGAACCACCCGTACGTCGCGGTGAACCAGCAGTTCAAGTCGACCTTCGGCGGTTCGAACATGGTCAGCATCATGATCGAGGTGAAGGAAGGCGACATCTTCAAGCCCTCGGTGCTGGCCAAGGTGCAGAAGATCACCGTAGGTCTGCAGCAGGTCGACAGCGTCGACACCTACCAGATCATCTCGATCGCATCGAAGAAGATCAAGGAGGTGCGCGCCTCGACCGAGGGCGTCGAGTCGCGGCCCATCATGTGGCCGGAGCTGCCCAAGGGGCCGGCCGAGATGGCGGTGCTGAAGGAGGCGGTGCTCAACAATCCGCTGATCTACGGCCCCTATGTGTCGATGGATCTGAAGGCCACGCTGATCACCGCCGACTTCCTCGACGGTGACATCAATTACAGCAAGGCCTTCGAACAGATCATGGGTCTGGTCAAGGAGGCCGACGGCGACGGCGTAATGGTGCGCGTGGTCGGCGAGCCGGTGCTCTACGGCTGGGTCAATTACTACCTCGACGAAACCATACAGATCTTCTTCGCCGCCATCGCTTCGCTGGTCATCATCCTGATGCTGATCACGCGCACCTGGCACGGCACGGTGCTGCCGCTGCTGGCCGGTGTCATCAGCGCGATCTGGGCGCTGGGCGCAGCCAAGCTGATGGGCTTCCACCTCGATCCACTGGTGATCGTGGTGGCCTTCCTCATTACGGCGCAGGCGATCTCCAACTCGGTGCAGCTGATTTCGCGCTACGACGACGAGATCGCGCACGGCGCGACGACGTCGGCCGCGGCCGCGGTGGCGAGCGCGAAGAATCTTTTCAAGCCTTCGATGCTGGCCATCGTCGCCGACGCGGGCTGCGTGCTGGTGGTGGCGCTGACCCCGATACCGATGCTGGAAAAGATTTCCTACATCGGCACGGTGTGGATCTTCTCGATCTTCGTCAGTGCGCTGATCATGACCCCGGTCATGCTGTCCTTCTTCAAGCCGGGACAGGGGTTCGTGCATCCGCTGAACATTCGCCCGGTGCTCGAAACCATCCTGCGTGCCTGTGCAGGTGTCGTCACCACGCGCCTGCGCTACGTCGTGCTGGCCATCACCGGCATCGTGTTCGTGGTGTCCGGCTGGTATGCCTTCAACCTGAAGGTGGGTGACGCCAACCCGGGTTCTCCCATCCTGTGGCCGGACTCGTCGTACAACCAGGATGCGTCCGACATCAACCGCCAGTTCCAAGGTTCCGACCGCATGTTCGTCGTGGTCGCCGGCAAGGAGAAGGGCGCGCTGCGCGAGCCGGAAGTGCTGCAGAGCATGGCCAACTTCCAGCGCTACATGGAAGCCCAGCCCGAGGTCGGCGGCAGCATTTCGCTGGCCGACATCCTGCCGCAGGTGCGCCGCGTGCTGCGCGAGGGCAATCCGATGTACGCCGAACTGGGCAACGACGCCGGCGAAAATTCGGAGCTGACCTATATGTTCGTCTCGGGTTCCGATCCGGGCGACATGGACCGCTACGCCGACGCCGACGCGAAGAACGGCGCGGTCACGCTGTTCTTCCGCGACCACCAGGGCGAAACCATCCGTACCGCGGTGGCCCGCGTGCAGGACTACGTGGCGCAGAACCCGATCGAGAAGGCGGACTACCTGCTGGCCGGCGGCCTGGTCGGCGTGCTGGCCGCGGTCAACGAGGTCATCCTCGCCGGCCAGATCGAGGCGATCGCGCTCGCGCTGCTGGTGCTGGTGGTCTGCTGCACGGTGACCTACCGCTCCACCGTGGCCGGGGTGTTCTTCATGATCCCGGTGATGCTGTCCAACACCATCACCTTCAGCTACATGGCATGGCAGGGCATCGGCATGAACATCAACACGCTGCCGGTGGTCGCCCTGGGTATCGGTCTGGGGGTTGATTACACCTTCTACATCGTCGATGGCATCCGCGAGGAACTGCACCACAACCCCAACGTGGAACGCGCCATCGTCAAGGCGCTGTCCAGCGCCGGTCGCGGCGTACTGGTGACCGCACTGACGCTGATCACCAGCGTCGGTCTGTGGAGCTTCTCGTCTCTGCGCCTGCAGGCCGACATGGGTCTGCTGATCGCTCTGTGGCTCTTCATCTCGGCCTTCAGTGCGCTCTTCATCATGCCGGCCATCGTCTATGTGTTCCGCCCCGCGTTCATCGTGGGCAGCAAACAGCGCCCGATCGAGCGCGCCGAAGAACCTGCAGTCGTTGTGTGAGGGCAGCCCGTCGCGCCCGTCGGTGTCAGCCGACGGCGACGGGCGTGTGCAGGCGGCTCATGGGTAGTCCCAAACAGGAGGGAGTGGAGACATGAGAAGAAGCAGAACCTTCAGGCGGACCGGCACCGGTCTGGCGGTGGCGGCGGCACTGGCGATGATGGGCATGCCCGTCGCGCAGGGCGCCGAGGAGGCGGCGAAAGAGGGTGGCAACTGGGCGGGTACGGACGATTTCAGTTTCCAGCTGTCGGGTTACGCGCGTGCCTGGGCCTCGTTCAATCTCGAGGATCAACCGGAACTGAGCGCAGTCGGCAAGGACAGCGCCGGCAAGCTGTCGATGTTGCGTGGCTCCGTGCTGCTCGACGCCGACGCGAAGACCGGCCCGGTCAAGTGGAAGGTGATCGGTCGCCTCGACCGCGAGTACAAGACGAACTACCTCGAAGATCTCGAAGACCTGCGTGCCACCAACGGCACGGCCGGCGGCAAGAGCATCACCGAGAACTACAACAACGGCGACATCCGCGAGTTCTGGGCGGAGATTCCGATTGGTGACCGCATCACGGTCAAGGCCGGCAAGCAGCAGCTGGTGTGGGGCGAGTCGGACTTCTTCCAGGCGATGGACCTGGTTCATGGCTACGACTACAGCTGGCGCCTGTTCTTCGAGGGCGAGAACGAGGAATGGCGCAAGCCGCTGATCATGGTGTCGACCAAGATCCGCATTCCCGAAGCCAAGGGCATGATCGCCGCCTTCGTGCGTCCGGGCTGGGACCGCTGCGAGGACATCGGCAACACCTACGATATCCGCGGCGGCCGCTGGTTCTTCCAGCCCTACCGCGGCTTCGACCTGACGCAGGTGACGGACAAGAACTGCGATCACAAGGACGGCGACATGGACGACGTGACCGGCGGTATCCGCTGGTCCGGTGAAGCCTACGGCCTGAACTACTCGATCGCCTACCTGACGACCTTTGCCGCTGATCCGGTGGCCAGTTCCGTCTTCAGGCCGCACCAGGGGGTACCGGTCACCGGTGCCGTGTTCGACCTGATCCATCCGAAGATCGACGTGCTCGGCGCCACGGTCAGCGGCTACAGCGAAACGCTGGACGCCGTGATCAGCGCGGAAGTCGCCTTCACCAAGGACCAGCCGTACAACGTCGGCAGCGGCGCCTTCAATCCGGGAAATGCCGCCAACCCCGGCATCGGTCTGAACGGCATCAAGAAGAAGGACACGCTGCGGACCATGATCCGCATCGACAAGGACCTGAGCCTCGAAGGCATCTTCGGCACCTCGCGTCCGTCCTTCTCGTCGGTCCAGCTGTTCAACACCCAGGTGCTGGACTACGACGGCCGTGAGGACCTCGTTCGCCTGTTCGCCTACGGCACCAAGCTGAACGAGCACAGCACCATCCTGACCATGTTCACGACGCTCAACTACAAGAACGACACGATCAATCCCGGCCTGGCCGTGGGCTTCGATCTGTCGAACGGTGGTGGCTTCGCGATCCCGAGCGTGGCGATGACCTTCTCCGACAAGTGGCTGGCGAAGGTCGAAGCGGACATTTTCTGGGACGGCGGCAAGAGCAACAGGACCCAGTTCAGCAATGGTGAATCCCAGCTGTTCGGCTACTTCAGTCGCGCAAGCCAGCTGGTGTTTCGCTTGACCCGGCAGTTCTGATCAAAGGAGGAAGACAGATGTACACGCTCAACACACATATCCCGGCCGGTCGCGCGCGACGCACGGGTGTCGCCGGTGCGCTCGCACTGGTGCTCGGTCTGGCCGCCGGTCAGATCAACGCCAAGGAGCTGGAAGCCGGCTTCATCATCGACAAGAGCAACTACGACAGCATCAAGAACGACACCTTCGAGAAGAAGACGATCGCCTCGATGGTGCCGGAGAAGCTGGAGTGGATGATCAAGAACTACAACCTGACCATCAAGCTCGCCAACTCGAAGAAGATCGAGATGGATCCGAAGTATGTCGAGTGGTCGAAGAAGAACGTCGGCACCGTCAAGTTCAATCCGGCGGACCGCACCGTTTCGGGCTGGCAGGCCGGCATGATGTTCCCGCCGGAAACGATCAAGATGGACGATCCGCACGCCGGCGACAAGGTGATCTGGAACCTGCGCGCTGCCACCTACGGCGCGACGATGGACCTGCGCGACATCGCCTGGGCCTTCCTCGACGCGAAGAAGGGCTATGAGCGCGTGCAGGCCTTCCAGTCCCGCCGCTACTACATGGAAGGCCGGCTGGATGGCGGTCCGATCACGGTCGGCGACGGCACCATCGCGCAGAAGACCTACTTCGTCGCCCACTACCCGCAGGACATCCGTGGCCTCGGCACCTTCTCGGTCCGCTACAACCAGGCCGATTCGAAGAAGCCGGACGACTCCTACGCCTACCTGAAGTCGGTGCGCCGCGTACGCCGTCTGTCGGGTGGCGCGTGGATGGATCCGATCGGCGGTACCGACCAGCTGTACGACGACTGGGACATCTGGGACGCCGCGCCCACCAAGTACAAGTCGAACAAGCTGATCGAGAAGCGCTGGGTGCTGGCCATCGCGCACAGCCCCGAGATGAGCGTCGATGTATCGCAGCCCTACACCGAGCCGCAGAAGCGCTTCCCGCGCATCAACATGAGCGAGGCGCCGTACTTCAACCCGGCCAAGGACATCGGCTGGGAGCCGCGCGAGGTGTACGTGGTCGAGGGCATCCCGCCGGACGAGCATCCGTACAGCAAGAAGGTGGTGTACATGGAAGTGGACTTCCCGCGTCCCTACCTCGGCTATGCGGAAGACCGCAAGGGCGAGTTCTGGAAGATGTTCATCTTCCAGAACCGGCCTGACATCGGCGACGACGGCTACAAGGCGGTCATGCCTGTCATCGGCCACATCATCGACGTCAAGCGCGGCCACGCAACCAACTGGTCGTCGAACATGAAGTCCAACCCGAAGGGCGTCAAGGAAACCGACGTATCGCTGAACGTGCTCGAAGAAGTGGCAACGGGTACGGGCAAGTAAGCGCAGTTGAACGCATTGCTGGAACCTCCTCCCGGCATGTTCGCCCGACCCTGTGCAGCGCGGGGTCGGGCTTTTTTCGCCGCGGAAACCGGGTGCGGAGCGGGCCGGCATAAAGAGAACAGGATTCGATCATGAAGGTATTCACGCCATCTGGATACGAGTGGAAGGGCACGCGGCTTGCCCGTTTCATTGAACGTCATGGCTACGGCTCGCTCGATCAGCTGCAGGAGGACGCCGAGCGCGATGCGCCGGTCTTCTGGGACCGCGTCGTGGCCGAGGTGGGGCTCGAATGGAGCACGCCCTACACGCAGACGCTGGACATGAGCGACGGCATCATGTGGCCGCGCTGGTTCGTCGGCGGCCGGCTCGATCTGGTCGACAACATTGTCGGCAAGCACGCGCGCCGCCACCCGGACAAGGTGGCTGTCCGCTGGGAAGGCGACGCGGGCGAAGAGCGACGCATCACCTACGCGGAGCTGGCACGCGAAGTCGACGGCGTGGCGGCGGGGCTGCGTGCGCTGGGCGCAGGCGAGGGCAGCCGTATCGCGATCTATCTGCCCATGGTGCCGGAGGCCGCCGTCATCCTGCTCGCCGCGGCAAAGATTGGCGCCATTTCGGTGCCGATGTTCTCCGGCTACTCCGCCGACTCGGTCGTACAGCGCGTGCAGGACGCCGCAGCCACCGTGCTGGTGTGCGCAAACGGCTACTTCCGCCGCGGCAAGCCGGTGCGCATGCTGGCCGACGCGCTGGCCGCGGCCGATGCCTGCGAATCGGTGCAGCACGTGGTGGTGGTCGACCGCCTGGGCAACGGACCGTACGCCGGCAGCGAGCATGGCGGCCACTACGATCTGTGCGATTACGCGACGCTTGCGGCCACCCCGGCGGATCCGTCCGCGGCTGAGTCCTTCGGTGCCTCCGACCCGTTGATGCTGGTGTACACGTCCGGTACCACCGGCAAGCCCAAGGGTGTGGTGCACACGCACGGCGGCTTCCCGCTCAAGGCGGCGCAGGACATGGTGATGGCCTTCGATCTGCGCGAGGACGACACCCTGATGTGGGTGACCGACATGGGCTGGCTGATGGGCCCATGGATGGTGTTCGGCGCGCTGCTGCTGGGCGCCACCATCGTGCTGTGCGAAGGCACGCCTGACTACCCGGACGCCGGCCGGCTGTGGCGCATCGTGCAGCGGCACGGCGTCACCCACCTCGGCCTGTCGCCGACGCTGGTACGCCTGCTGATGGGCAGCCGCGACGCCGTGCCGCAGAGCGGATCGCTCGACACCGTGCGCGTGTTCGGCTCGACCGGCGAGGCGTGGAACGAGACACCGTGGCTGTGGCTGTTCGAAACGGTCGGTCAGAGTCGTCGTCCCATCGTCAATTACTCGGGGGGGACCGAGATCGGCGGCGGCATCCTCGCCTGTTTCCCCGGTCTGCCGCAGACCGCCTGCGGCTTCAACGGACCGATCCCCGGCATGGCGGCGGACGTCGTCGATGCCGAAGGCAAGCCGGTGCGCGGCAGCGTCGGCGAACTGGTGCTGCGCCAGCCGTGGCCCGGCATGACCCAGGGCTTCTGGAACGACCCCGAGCGTTACGAGGACACCTACTGGTCGGCGCTGCCCGGGCTGTGGGTACATGGCGACTGGGCCAGCATAGACAGCGACGGCTACTGGTTCGTGCACGGCCGCAGCGACGACACCATCAAGGTGGCGGGCAAGCGGCTCGGTCCGACCGAGTTCGAGTCGGCGCTGGTGTCGCACCCGCTGGTGGCCGAGGCGGTGGCGGTCGGTGTGCCCGACCCGATCAAGGGCGAGGCGGTGGTGTGCTTCGTCACGCTGCACGACAAGCGCAGCGGGCAGGAGGGCTGGAGCGTGTGGGAAACCGAGCTGTCGGACCACGTCGCCCGGCTGCTCGGCAAGCCGTTGCGCCCGGCCCGCATTCACGCGCTGACGCAGATCCCGAAGACGCGCAACGGCAAGATCCTGCGCCGCGTCGTGCGCAACGCCTACATCGGGCGACCGATGGGCGACCTGTCGTCGATGGAGAACCCGCGTTCGATCGACGAGGTGATCGGCCTGCGCGCCGCCCGCGTCTGAAGGTCGGACGATCGGACGTCCGAAAGCCGGACGGTCGCAGTACGCGCCGTACGGCTTTCGGACGCCCCATGTCGTCGACTCTCAAGAAATCGAGTCAGGTGATTGAAAAAAAGACGTTTTTCAATTCATCGAAACTGGCCCGCTAATTGCAATTACGTGACACGCGGACGCGCAGCGGCCCGACGGTTGCCGCCTTCCGCGAAGGAGCATCGAGTGAATCAAGTGTCAGATCCCGTAGTCGTCGTGTCGGTCAGCCGCACTCCGCTGGGCGGATTTCTCGGCAACCTTTCGGCGCTGACCGCGCCTCAGCTCGGCGCAACGGCAATCGCCGCCGCCGTGCAGCGTGCCGGCATCAGTGCCCACGACATCGATGAGGCCTATATGGGCTGCGTGCTGCCGGCCGGCATCGGTCAGGCGCCGGCCCGACAGGCAGCCCTCCGCGGCGGCCTGCCGGCATCCACCGCCTGTACCACCGTCAGCAAGGTGTGCGGCTCGGGCATGAAGGCGGTCATGCTGGCGCACGACGCAGTGCGCGCAGGCTCGGCCGGCATCGTCGTCGCGGGCGGCATGGAATCGATGAGCAACGCCCCCTATCTGCTGGCCCGTGCCCGGGCCGGCTACCGACTCGGTCACGACCGCGTGATCGACCACATGTTTCTCGATGGGCTGGAAGACGCCTACGACGAGCGCGGCACGCTGATGGGCGTTTTCGCCGAGCGCTGCGCCGAGGAATATGGTTTCAGCCGCGCCGACCAGGACGCCTGGGCGCTGCGCTCGCTGAACCGCTCGCTGGAAGCCGATGCGAGTGGCGCCTTCGACTGGGAGATCGCGCCGGTCGAAGTGATCGGTCGCGGCGACTCACGCGCCAGCGTGGTGCGCGACGAGCAGCCGCAGACGGCGAAGCCGGAGAAGATTCCGTCCCTGAAGCCCGCCTTCCGCAAGGACGGCACGGTCACGGCCGCCAACTCGAGTTCGATTTCCGACGGTGCCGCGGCGCTGGTGCTGATGCGTACATCCACCGCCAGGTCGCGCGGCCTGACGCCGCTGGCCACGATAGTCGCCCACGCCGGTCACGCCGGCGCACCGGCGCGCTTTCCGATGGCACCGGTCGATTCGATCCGCAAGGTGCTGGAACGCGCCGGTTGGTCGAAAGCCGATGTCGACCTGTATGAGATCAACGAAGCCTTCGCCGTCGTGACGCTGGCCGCGATCCGTGACCTCGGCCTCGATCCGGATACGGTGAATGTCCATGGCGGCGCCTGTGCGCTCGGTCACCCGATCGGCGCCACCGGCGCGCGGCTGCTGGTGACGCTGATCGGCGCGCTGCGACGCAGCGGCGGCCGGCGCGGCATCGCCAGCCTGTGCATCGGTGGCGGCGAAGCCACTGCGATCGCACTGGAGTTGTACGAGAATTGAGCTAACCTGATTTGATTGGCCGGGTGGCGCCCGGCCTGCGCCTTGAAGATTCACCCGGCGGCTGACATTCCGCGGCTGCCGGTGCAACATGGTTTTCAAACAAGCCTGCGAGACGATGCGCCTCGAAGCGGATCGCTACGCCGGTATCGGAGGAGTCGGGTGCTGCATGCATCACGTCCGTGGTGCCTCGCAGCCTGTCTACCTCCACTACAAACAGGAGGTGGCCATGGAATTGCGGGACGACGATCAAAGCCAGATGTTTTCGCGCCCGGAGCGAGACCGGGACGTGATGAACCACTGGGAGCGACTGCTCAACGGCGAGGAATGCAGTTCCGACGCCCTGCGCCGCCTGATTGACGACTCGTGGCGCCGCTGCCTCAACGCCCACGTCGATCCCGGCAAGTACCAGGCGCCGCCGCCACTGAGCGAGAACTCGCTCTATTCGCTGCAGCAGAAGCACGGAGACCTGCTCACCGCCAGCACGCCGGTGATGGCGATGGCGCGCGACTTCCTCGCCGAAACCGGAACCATCATGGTGCTGACCGACCATAGCGGCACCATACTCAGCCTCGAAGGCGACCCGGCCACGCGCGACGAAGGCGCGATGATGAACATGATGCCGGGGGCGAGCTGGAGCGAGACGGCCTGCGGCACCAACGCGATAGGCACCGCCATCGCGGTGCGCCACCCGGTGCAGATCCATTCCGCCGAACACTACTGTGCCGGCATCAAGCGCTGGACCTGTTCGTCCACCGTCATCCTTGACCCCTACGACAACAGCGTGCTCGGCGCGATAGACGTGTCGGGCCTGCAGCAGACGTACAACAAGCACAGCCTGGCGCTGGTGGTCGCCACCGCCAGCAAGATCGAAGGTCGTCTGGCCAAGCACGAGATGGGCATCCGCTTCCGCCTGCTCGAGCGCTGCATGCACCGGCTCACCCACTCGACCTCGGACGGCGTCATCGTGTTCGACCGCCGCGGCAATCCGGTCAAGGCCAACGAGCGCGCCGAACAGGCGCTGAACCAGCTGTCCGAGGGCCGCATCGGTTCGCGCAAACTCGACATCGCATCGCTTACGCTGGGTCACGCCACCGACGACGGGCTGCCGGCCGGCCTGCAGGGCTGGATTGCGCCGGAATGGCTGGAACCGGTTCTGGACAACGGACAGCGCATCGGCACCCTGCTCACGATTCCGATCTTCAAGCCGCGTTCGGTGCAGGGCACGACGATGCCGGTCGGCGCCACCAGCGCAGCGCACGAGCCGAGCAAGCTCGACTGCGTGGTCGGCAAGGACCCGGTACTGATGGAAGCGGTCGAACGCGCCCGTCACCTGTCGCGTTCCAACGTGCCGGTGCTGCTGCTCGGCGAGACCGGCGTCGGCAAGGAGGTGTTCGCCAAGGGCATCCATGACTGCGGCAGTGCGAAGGCGGCGCCCTTTGTCGCGGTGAATTGCGGCGGCCTGTCGCGCGAGCTGCTGGCGACCGAGCTGTTCGGCTACGCCGAGGGCTCATTCACCGGTGCGCGGCGCGGCGGCATGATGGGCAAGATCGAAGCGGCCAACGGCGGCACGCTATTCCTCGACGAACTGGGCGAAATGCCGCTCGACATGCAACCGCACCTGCTGCGCGTGCTGGAGGAGGGCGAGATCTACCGCCTCGGCGAGAACACGCCGCGCAAGGTGAAATTCCGGCTGATCGCGGCGACCAATCGCGATCTGCGCAAGGAAGTCACCGATGGCCGCTTCCGCATGGACCTCTACTACCGGGTCGCGGTGACCAGCGTGCGCATCCCGCCGCTCCGCGAGCGGCTGGGTGACATCCCGGTGCTGTCGCGCGCGCTGATGGAGAAGCTGGCGGCGCACCACGGCGTGCCGGTGCCGCAGCTCACCGCATCCGAAATCAGCGAGCTGTCTTCCTACTCGTGGCCGGGCAATGTGCGCGAACTGCGCAACATCCTCGAATCGATGCTGCTGACCGGCGAGCGTCCGCGTGCGCTGATGACACCCGAAGCGCCGCGTGGCATCCAGTTGTTCGACGCGCCGCTGGCCACCGATCACGGCATGGTCTTCGGCGGCGAAACGCGCGAGAACCGGCGGCTCGAAGAAGCCGAGCGCGACGCCATCCTTGGTGCCATCGATGGCAGCCACGGCAATATGGCACTGGCCGCGCGCTCGCTCGGCATCGCCAAGAGCACGCTCTACCTCAAGCTGAAGAAATTCGGCCTCGATGCGCTGGTCGAGCGCGCGCGCGAGGTTCACGCCAAGGGACACTGACGGAAGCGCGCGCCAGCGAGGACCACGGCTCCGGAGATGGTCAGGACAGGTCTCTGAGAGCATGTGGCAGTAACCGTCGATGTCACGCCGAGGCGCACGGCCCACCGCCGCCGTCGCGGTCAGAGGACCCCGCCCACAGGGGGCTTGCGCCATATCCACGGCTCGAGCGGGGGCGAGGTTCTGTGGGAGGGGTCTTCCGACCCCGACGGGAGCCTGCATCGAAAACGGCGGCAAGGGCCGCTCACAGAATTTCCGCTCTGTGAGCGGTCGTAAACCGCTTTGGTGGGAACGGCCGCTGCCGACCGCAGGCCCCGATCCAGACCGGTGTCAGGCCGGTAGCGGCCTGGCCGCAGAGGTCACATCACCTTCACCGCGCGCCCGATGTACAGGATGGGGCCGGTCGGGCGACCGATCGGCGAACCGTATTCGGGTTCAAGCGTGATTTCGAACAGCTGATTGGGCTCCAGCGGCGGCAGTTCCTTCATCTGCACGTCGAGCGGGCGGCCCGGCTGCACCAGGCCCAGCGAGACCGGCCCCTTCCATTTGTCGCCCTTGGTCCAGAACTGCAGCGCCTTGGCCTGCGGCACCTCGGTCACGCCAAGCGGGATGAGCTTGAGCGACTGTTCGGTGCTGGCCTGCACCACCCAGCCCGGCGCCTTGTCGTCCGGCGCCACCAGAACCACCATGAACTTGGGTTCGCCGGCCTGCTGCGTGCCGGGCAGACCCACGACGGCGAGCAGCATGGCGGCGGCGAAGCCGGTGGCGGCCAGCGAGCGCCAGAACGCGAGGCTGTCCCACAGCCGGCTGAAAAGAGAGGAGGGCGCCGATGCCGCGCTCGCGCGCGGCGCCGGCCACAGGCTGCGTTCGATGCGCGACCACAGCCCGGGTGGCAGCGGTTCCGGTTCGACCATGCGTGTCAGCGGCAGAAGCCGCTCCTCCCAATCGGCGACGCGTGCATGCAGCGTGGTGTCGTTCTCCATGTCGCGCTCGACCTCATTGCGGCGGGCCGCGTCGAGCAGGCCCAGCACATAGAGGCCGGCGATGTCTTCGGGGGTCTGGATCATGCGAGGCACTCCTTCAGTGCCTGCAGGCCGCGGCGTATCCAGGCTTTGATCGTGCCGAGCGGCGTGGCCAGCCGGTCGGCGATTTCGGTATGGGTGCAGCCTTCGAGGTAGGCGAGCAGGATGCTGGAGCGCTTCGCGGCGTCGAGCCGTCCAAGGCAGTCGTAGAGCATGCCGGCCTCCGAGGACAGCAGTACCTGCTGGTAAGGGTCCGGCACGCTGGAGGAGGTTTCGTGCTCGAAGTTGTCGGTCAGCGATTCGTCGGCCGGCACCTCGCGCGCGTGGTCGCGAATGTGGTTCAGCGCGCCGTGGCGCACGATGCTGTAGATCCAGCCGCGCGCGCTGCCGCGGCTGGCGTCGAAACTGGACGCCTTTTCCCAGATGCGCACGAAGGCATCGTGCACGACGTCCTCGGCGACGTCGCGACGGCGCACGATGCGCAGGGCCACGCCCATCAGGCGGCCGCCCTCACGCTCGTATATGCGGCGCAGGGCGCTGCGCTCGCCGGCGGCACAGGCGCCGAGCGCCGCCTCGAAATCGAAATCGTCCGTGGTGCTTGTCATGGTTCTGCCTTGAACGGGTGAAGGATCGCCGAGCACCGCTGCCGTGAGCCGGCGCCAGCTTCTCACGGCTTACCCCCGAGTCGCCCACACGGATGCAGTCGGACGCGATTTTTTTCGATGCCGGGTTGGAGGTCGATTGTTGCAATGCGAAAAAGAGCTTGCAAACATACATGCCCGTCTGTAAAGTTCGCGCCTTCGTGCTTTCCCCGCGTCTGCTCCTGGCGACGCATTCCCGGTTTGGTCCGGCGCTGGCACGAGAAAGTTATCGTCCCTGGCCTGTCTTTTTCTCCCGCCTGTTTGGTCAAGCGTGGTTGATCGGTTAGTGCCGATAGAACGTCGGGATTTCGCCCGACCAACCCGCTCCTTCCGCACTGCTTGTCGCAGCGCGGCGGGTAGCCATTGTGTGGAAAAAATACATGGAATTCTCAGAACTCGGTCTTAACGAATCCCTTCTTGGCGCAATCGTCGAGGCCGGTTACCCCAATCCCACCGCCGTGCAGGAAAAGGCCGTCCCCGCCGCTCTGGCCGGTCGTGACCTGATGGTGTCCTCGCAGACCGGTTCGGGCAAGACCGCGGCCTTCATGTGGCCGGCGCTGAACCGCCTGACGCAGGACTCGGCCGTCAAGGCCCGCGGCCCGCGCATCCTGGTGCTGACGCCGACGCGCGAACTGGCCATCCAGGTCACCGACGCCTGCCGCAAGTATGGCCGTGGCCTGCGCTACGCCAAGGCGGTCAGCGTGGTCGGTGGTACCTCCTACGTGATGCAGAACAAGCTGCTGGCCCAGCCCTATGAAGTGCTGGTCGCCACGCCGGGTCGTCTGATCGACCAGATGGACAGCGGCCGCATCGATTTCGGCCGTCTGGAAATGCTGGTGCTCGACGAAGCCGACCGCATGCTGGACATGGGTTTCATCGAGGACATCGAAGCCATCGTCGACCGCCTGCCGCAGAGCCGTCAGACCCTGCTGTTCTCGGCCACCTTCGAGCCGCGCGTCTGCCGTCTGGCCGAGCGCCTGACCAAGGACGCACAGCGCATCGAAATCCAGGCAACCGCCGCCCAGCACGAGAACATCGAACAGCGCCTGCTGTTCGCCGACGGCATGGGCCACAAGCAGCGCCTGCTCGACCACCTGCTGCGTGACGAGGGCGTCGAACAAGCCATCGTGTTCACCGCCACCAAGCGCGACGCCGACCAGATCGCCGAGCAGCTCGGCGAGAACGGCTTCCTGGCTGCGGCACTGCACGGTGACATGCACCAGGGCGAACGCAATCGCACGCTGGGCCACCTGCGCCGCGGCGCGCTGCGCGTGCTGGTCGCCACCGACGTTGCCGCCCGCGGCATCGACGTGGCCGGCATCAGCCACGTGATCAACTTCGATCTGCCGAAGTCGGCGGAAGACTATGTGCACCGCATCGGCCGTACCGGTCGTGCCGGCCGCAGCGGCATCGCGGTCAGCCTGGCGTCCGGCGACGACGTGCGTCGCGTCAAGACGATCGAACGCTTCATCCGTCACACCATCCCGGTGCACACCATTCCGGGTCTGGAGCCGCGTGTGCAGCCGCGTACGTCCGCTCCGCGCGGCCCGCGCACCGGCACCGGTCGTCCGGGCAGCTGGGGCAACAAGCCGGGCAACGGCCCGCGTCGTCCGGGTGGCGGTGCGCCGCGCAGCGAGGGCGGCTGGCGTGGCAACAGTTCCGGCCGCAGCGACCGCGCGCGTCGTGCGGACTGATCGCTGACGCAGGCTGAAGCACAGAGGGTCGACCAGGCCCCAGAGGGGCACCGGGCAATCGGTGCCCCTTTCGTTTTTTCCATGTTTGTCGATTCGCTGTCGCGCGGGTGTAGAATCCGCGCCTTTTTCCGGGCCGACGAGGCCGGCGAAGGATGAAGCCGATGAGTGCTGAAGACCACGCCCGCACGCCGCTGGTTGGCGTCGTGATGGGATCGAACTCCGACTGGGACACCATGCGCGCCGCCTGCGCCATGCTGGAACAGTTCGGCGTGCCGTTCGAGGCGCGCGTCGTGTCGGCGCACCGCACCCCCGACCTGCTGTTCTCGTACGCTGAAGAGGCGCGCAGCCGTGGTCTGCGCGCCATCATCGCCGGTGCCGGTGGCGCTGCCCATCTGCCAGGCATGCTGGCGGCCAAGACCACGGTGCCGGTGCTCGGTGTGCCGGTGCAGTCGCGGGCGCTCAACGGCATGGATTCGCTGCTGTCCATCGTGCAGATGCCTAAGGGCATTCCGGTCGCCACCTTCGCCATCGGCGAGGCGGGTGCAGCCAACGCCGGGCTGTTTGCGGTGGCCTTGCTGGCGGGCGAAGATGCATCGCTTGCGCAGGCGCTCGAGGACTTCCGCGCCCGGCAGGCGCAGACCGTGCTGGACATGAAGCTCGAAGGCTGACCGCCGTCGCTGCGTCTGCCGTCCGCTGCATCCATTTTCAGGTTTTAATCCGCGTTCATCCGCCACATCCGCATCCGTCCGCGGTCACGAGAAGTTGAGCCGGATCTTTCGGAGCCATTGCAGATGATTCTTCCTCCCGCAACCCTCGGCATGCTCGGCGGCGGTCAGCTCGGCCGCTTCTTCGTGCTGGCTGCGCACGAAATGGGCTATCGCGTCGTCGTGCTCGACCCGGACCGCAACAGCCCGGCCGGCAAGGCGGCCGACGAGCACCTGTGCGCTGCCTACGACGACATGCAGGCGCTGGAACGACTGGCGCAGACCTGCGCTGCGGTGACCACGGAGTTCGAGAACGTGCCGGCGGACACGCTGGATCACCTGTCCAAATTCATTCCGACCCGCCCCAACGCGGCCTGTGTAGCGGTGGCGCAGAACCGCATCGCTGAAAAGACCTTCCTGTCCGACCGTGGCTTCTCGGTCGGCCCGTTCGCGGCGATCCGCAGCGTGGCCGACATCGAGGCGGCCGATCCGTCGCTGTTCCCCGCGGTGCTCAAGGTGGCGCGCTTCGGTTACGACGGCAAGGGGCAGGCGAGGGTGAGCAATGTGGCGGAGGCGAAGGCGGCCTTCGAAAGCTTCAAGCGCGAAGCCTGTGTGCTGGAGAAGATGCTGGCGCTCGAACTGGAGGTGTCGGTGGTGCTGGCCCGCGACGCAGCCGGCCGTGTCGCGCCGTTCCCGGTGGCCGAGAACAGCCACAGCAATGGCATTCTCGACGTGACCATTGCGCCTGCGCGGATCAGCGGTGCCCTGGCGGCAGAAGCGACCGAAATGGCCGCGGGCATTGCGGCCGAACTGGGCTACGTCGGCGTGCTTGGCGTCGAGTTCTTCATCGCCGGCGGTCGACTGATGGTCAATGAAATGGCGCCGCGGCCGCACAACAGCGGCCATTACACGATCGATGCCTGTGTCACAAATCAGTTCGAACAGCAGGTACGCATCCTGTGCGGCCTGCCGCTGGGCGACGCGCGCCAGCATTCGCGCGCGGTCATGGTGAATCTGCTCGGTGACCTGTGGTACCAGCAGGACGCCCACCACTCGCACGAACCCGACTGGTCGCGCCTGCTGCGCCATCCGGGTCTGAAGCTGCACCTCTATCAGAAGCATCACGCACGCCCCGGCCGCAAGATGGGCCACTTCACCGTACTCGGCGAGAGCGGCGATCCGGTCATCGACACCGCGATGAATGCGCGCGGCGCCATCGGCATTGCCGGCTGACGCAATGAGTGCGTCGGATGCCGACATCGCCGACGCAGCGCGCCGGCTGCGCGCCGGCGAACTGGTCGCGCTGCCGACAGAAACCGTCTATGGGCTGGGTGCCGACGCGATGAATCCGGCGGCGGTGCGCCGCATATTCGAGGCAAAGGGGCGGCCGGCCGACCATCCGCTCATCGTGCATCTGCCCGACGCCGAGCAGATCACCGTCTGGGCGCGCGATATCCCGCGCGAGGCGATTGCGCTTGCGCAGGCCTTCTGGCCAGGACCGATGACCCTCATCCTGAAGCGGGAGGAGGACGTACCGCTCGAGGTGACCGGCGGTCAGGACACGGTGGGGCTGCGCGTGCCGGGGCATCCGGTGGCGCTGAAGCTGCTGCGCGCCTTCGGCGGCGGCGTCGCTGCACCATCGGCCAACCGCTTCGGTCGCATCAGCCCGACCACGGCGCAGCATGTGCGCGACGAGTTCGGTGATTCGGTCACCGTGCTCGACGGCGGGCCGTGCGAGGTCGGCATCGAATCGACCATACTCGACCTGTCCGGAGACACGCCGCGCATCCTCAGGCCGGGCGCCATCAGCGCCGGGCAGATTGCTGCCGTGATCGGTCGCATGCCCGCGGGCAAGGGCGACGAGAACTCACCGCGGGTGTCGGGTGCGCTCGCCGCGCATTACGCGCCGCGCAGCGCGATGCGCAAGATCGCGCCAGCGCGGCTGCGCGACTTCCTGAACGCCTTCCGCCACAGCGGGCGCCATTGCGCGGTGATCGCACACAGCCAGCCGCCGCTGTCCGATTGCCCGCATCGCTGGTTCATGCTGCCGGCCGAACCGGCCGGTTACGCGCGGGGTCTTTACGCCGCGATGCGTGACGCGGACGCGGTCGGTGGTTCGATGATCGTGATCGAAGCGATTCCGGAAACGCCCGAATGGGCCGCCGTGAACGACCGCCTCGGACGCGCGCTTGCCGGCGCCGGCATCACGCCACAGTAAAGCCGGTCAGCTCCCACACGATCCAGTCCTCACGCAGCAGCGGATGGCGGCTGCGCAGCTTGGGCATGTACTGACCGCGCCACTCGCGCTTCACCCAGCGTTTCACCTCGGGTACGAACCACAGGTGTTCGACGCGTTCAGACTGCGTGCGGAAGAAATCCGGATGTTCGAACTTGATCAGCCGACGTACGCGCAAGGCTTCGAATTCACCCGCCGGCACGGTCACACGTTCGTAGCCGAGCGTGTCGATCTGCACGTGCCAGCGGCGCGGCCGCTCCTTCGGATCGGTGCTCACCATCGACTGCCACGCCTCGCGCACGCCGGGTTCGAGCAGCGCCGGAAGCAGCGGTAGCGGCGCGTCGTAACGGTTGTCGCGGTCATAGACGGTGTCGCGGCTGACCACCCAGGGCGCCGCGTACTCCTCGAACTGGCCGCTGCGCAGACTGCTCAGCGGCTTGCCATCGACCTCGATGCGCAGGCGCGGCGGGTCCGCCTGCTCGACGACGTAGCGGATCCCGGCTTGCCGCTCGCGGTTGTAGCCGTTCAGTTCGTCGTACATCCACTCATCGCCGACCGCGAGCTGCGCCGCCATGTGCTCGGCCTGTTCGTACTGCCGCGCTGTCGCGCAGCCGGCCAGCCAGAGCGGCGACGCCACCAGCAGCGCGCCGGCCGCGCTGCCGCCGATGAAGCGCCTGCGATCCATTCCGTCGATCTCTTTTTTCATCGTGTCTGAAGTCCGTACCGGTAATGATGCTGCGACCGCGTGATTCTGATCGATGTTCCTTCACAACCGGCATCCGAGGCCCTATAATCCGCAGCCGTTGGGGGGGTAGCTCAGCTGGGAGAGCGTCGCGTTCGCAATGCGAAGGTCGGGAGTTCGATCCTCCTCCTCTCCACCACCGGACACAGCCCAAAAAGCCGATTGCTTCGCAATCGGCTTTTTCTTTTTCCGCCCTGCGTTGACGCGCGCCGGCCGGCCTCGCACACTCGCGCTTCATTGATATTGCATGATGCGCACGTGAATCCGTCATCGCGGTCTGTCGGTCACGGCCTCCGGCAGACAGGGGGCCGGCCCGGATGAAGCATACCGTTCTCGTCGTCGACGACCATGAAATGACCCGCGTCGGGTTGCGCGCCTGTGCGCAGGCGACAGGACTGGGCGACGTCGACTGGCTCGATGCCGGCACGCTGAGCGGCGCGCTGGCCGCTTTCGCGGCGCATCGTCCCGATCTGGTCCTGCTCGATCTGAAGCTGCCCGACAGCCTGGGCCTGCAGGGGCTGAGACGCTTTCTGGCCGAGGCGCCCGAGGCACGTGTGGCCGTCTTTTCGGCGACCGAGGACCCGGTCGTCGTCGAGCAGGCGCTGGCCTTGGGCGCGCTCGGTTATGTGCCGAAAAGCGCCCGCTCGGCGGACATCCTCGACATGGTGCTCACGCTGCTGCGAGGCGGTGCCTTGCCACACGCTTGCCGTGAGCCGAATGCGGACTATGGTGTGACCCCGGGCACCGAGTCGCTGAATCCGACGCAGTTGCGCGTGCTTGAACTGGTACTCGCCGGCCACAGCAACCAGCAGATCGCCGACGCCCTTGGGCTGGCGCTCGGGACAGTCAAGAATTCGGTGTCGTCCGTCATGCTCAAGCTCGACGCACAGTCCCGTCTGCATCTGATCAGCCTGTTCCGCTGATGCCGCAGCAGGCGACCGCATTGGTGGACGCGGGCGCACTGTCCTCGCCCGAGGTCGAGGCGCGCATCTTGCGCGAACAGGTCGATTCGATGATGCGCACGAGCCGCAGTGCGGCGATCGGCGCCTTCTTCATCGGGCTCGGTTTCTGGATGTTCGCCTGGTATCAGACAGGGCATCGCGGCGCGCTGTTGTGGGCGGTTCTGCTGCACGGGTGTCAGCTGTGGCGTTACGTCGGTTACCAGCGCTACCTGCGCGCGCCGGAGGCGGCGCGTGACCCAAGGCAGGCCGGCATCGACTACAGCAATGCGCTGGTCGTCAATGCGACGATCTGGGGACTGGCGCCGTGGATGTTCCTGCCCGACGACGATCCCTTGGTGAGTGCGCTGATGATGCTGGTCATCCTCGGCATGAGCACGGGCTCGATCGCCTCGCTCGCGCCGCACCGGCGCGCGCTGCTGAGCTTTCCGATTCCCGCCATCCTCGGCCTGTCGAGCCGCATGCTGTGGCAGGGCGATACGGCGCACCTGTTCATGGGGGCGGCCGCGCTGATCTATCTGTACGTGAATCTTGCCTTTGGACTGCAGCAGCACCGCCTGCTGACCGAGGCACTGCGCAGTCGCTACGAAAAGGAGGCGCTGGCGCGACGGCTGCGCGAGCAGATCGATATTGCCGAGCGTGCGAGCGCCGAGCGCACGCGCTTCTTTGCTGCGGCCAGCCACGACCTGCGGCAGCCCCTGCACTCGCTTGGGCTGTTCGGCAGCGCGCTGGCGGCACGTCTGCGTGGTGGACCGGAGGAAGCGCTGGCCCGCAACCTGATGTCCTGCGTGACCGCGCTCGAATCCTCTTTCAACGAAATGCTCGACGTGTCGCGACTGGATGCTGGCGTAGTGCAGGCACGCATTCGCCCGGTGGCACTGGCCGACGTGTTCCGCGCGCTCGACCGCAGCTTTGCCGCCGAGGCAGAGGGGCGCGGCCTCTCGTTGCGGCTGCGCGCGCGCGGTCACTGGGTGCGTACCGACCCGCAACTGCTCGAACGCCTGCTCGGCAATCTGGTGCACAACGCGCTGAAGTTCACCGCCCGCGGGGGCGTCGTGGTCGGCGCCCGGCGGCGCGGCGGACAGGTTTCGATCGAGGTGTGGGACAGCGGGCGTGGCATCGAGGCGGCCGAGTTGCCGCGCGTGTTCGAAGAGTTCTATCAGGTCGGCAACCGCGAACGCGATCGCACGCAAGGGCTGGGCATGGGGCTTGCCATCGTGCGCCGGCTGGCGGCGCTGCTGCAGCTGCAGGTCGAGGTCGATTCGCGGCCGGACCGCGGCACCGTGTTCCGGGTGCGAGCACCCGCAGCTCTGCCGGTGGCGGAATCCGCACCCCCGCAACAGACGCCACCGCGTGCATGGCCGGTGCTGCAATCGGCCCGCGTGCTGGTGATCGACGACGAGGAGGCTGTCCGTGCCTCGACCGCGGCGGTGCTGCGCACCGCGGGCATCGAGGTTCACCTGGCGGACGGTGCGGCGATGGCGACCGATATCGCCTGTCGGCTGGAGGCGGAGGAGGGGGCGCGCATCGAAGTCGTCGTGTGCGACTTCCGTCTGCGCAACGACGAGGACGGCGTTTCCGTCGTCGCCGGCCTGCATGCCGCACTCCGGCGCGCGGTGCCGGCGGTGCTGATCACCGGCGACACCGCGCCCGATCGCGTGCAGCAGGCGCGGTACAGCGGCCTGCCCGTCCTCTACAAGCCGGTGCCGGCCGAACTGCTGCTGCACACGCTGGGCGACCTGCTCGATACCGCCAGGCCGGTGCGCGAGGTTATGCATCCGGACGCGAGCGGCCTATGATGTGCGCAGTGGGTGCTGCCGGGGGGACTCCCTTTTCATGGCAGCACGGCGGATCGAATCAGGGGGTTACAGTGAAGATTGCGTACGACGCTCAGGAGACCGTGGCTGCAGACGTGCCGAAGCGTCTGGTCAATATCCTTGCCGACGGCGGTGAACGCTTGCTCAAGCTGCAGGCCGAGTCGGTCAGTTCTGCGCTGACCACCCAGATGCGGGCCATCGAGCCGCCGCAGACAGTCGCCGAGGCGATGTCTGCGCTGTGGCAGTTGCCGCAGCTTTACGGTGCCTTGCTCGAAGAGATGGCCGAGCACGCGCGGCAGTCCTATCACATCATGTCGCAGGTGCAGAACGAGCTGGTCGACCTGGCTTGCGATTCGGTCGTGCAGCATGCGCCGGTGCTGACCGAGGCATTGAGCAGCGGCAACGTGCTGTTTGCCGACCGGCGTCACCGGTCGGTGGTGATCAACTTTCCCGACCGCCGCGGCATGATCGCGCGCAGCCGCTCGCAGAGCGCCTGACCGAGGCGCCGAGCGGCGCCGCTCGATGCGTTCCGGCGGTTGGCCGCGGCGACGCTGCACGGCATTCGCCGGGAACCCCCGCGCCGCGGTAAAATCCTGACCCTTTCGCACGGGCGGCCTGTCCGACGCCGTGCGGCCCGCTATTTCCGCACCTTCCGGTTCCCCAACACGATGAGTACATTGACGCACCTGCAACGGCTGGAAGCCGAGAGCATCCACATCATGCGCGAAGTGGTGGCCGAGGCCGAAAACCCGGTCATGCTCTATTCGGTCGGCAAGGACAGCGCCGTCATGCTGCACCTCGCCGCCAAGGCCTTCTATCCATCGGTCCCGCCCTTTCCGCTGCTGCACGTCGACACCACCTGGAAGTTCAAGGCGATGTACGAGTTCCGCGACGCAATGGCGCGCAAGCTCGGCATGGACCTGCTGGTGCACATCAATCCGGACGCCAAGGCACGCAACATCAATCCGTTCGACCACGGTTCGGCGCTGCATACCGACATGTGGAAGACCGAAGGTCTGAAGCAGGCGCTGGACAAGTACAAGTTCGACGCCGCCTTCGGCGGTGCCCGCCGCGACGAGGAAAAGTCGCGCGCCAAGGAGCGCATCTTCTCCTTCCGCACCGCGCAGCATCGCTGGGACCCGAAGAGCCAGCGCCCCGAGCTGTGGAAGCTGTACAACGCGCGCAAGCATCCGGGCGAATCGATCCGCGTGTTCCCGATCTCGAACTGGACCGAACTGGACATCTGGCAATACATCCACCTGGAGAACATCCCCATCGTGCCGCTGTACTTCGCGGCCGAGCGGCCGGTGGTCGAGCGCGACGGCACCCTCATCATGGTCGACGACGAGCGCATGCCGCTGCGTCCGGGCGAGACGCCGCAGATGAGGAGCGTCCGCTTCCGCACGTTGGGCTGCTATCCGCTGACCGGCGCGGTCGAATCGACCGCTGCCACGCTGACCGACATCATCCAGGAAATGCTGCTGACCACGACGTCAGAGCGCCAGGGCCGCGTGATCGACCACGATTCCTCCGGTTCGATGGAAAAGAAGAAGCAGGAAGGGTATTTCTGATGGCACACGTTTCCGACCTCATTTCGCAGGATATCGGCGCCTACCTTAAGCAGCACGAGCACAAGAGCCTGCTGCGCTTCATCACCTGCGGCAGCGTCGATGACGGCAAGAGCACGCTGATCGGCCGCCTGCTGTACGAATCGAAAATGCTGTTCGAGGACCAGCTGGCCGCGCTCGAAGCCGACTCGAAGAAGGTGGGCACCCAGGGCGGCGACCTCGATTTCGCGCTGCTGGTCGACGGTCTGGCCGCGGAGCGCGAACAGGGCATCACGATCGACGTCGCCTACCGCTTCTTCTCGACCGATCGGCGCAAGTTCATCGTCGCCGACACGCCGGGCCACGAGCAATACACGCGCAACATGGTCACCGGCGCCTCGACCGCCGATCTGGCCATCATCCTGGTCGATGCGCGCCACGGCGTGCAGACGCAGACCCGCCGCCACAGCTTCCTGGTGTCGCTGATCGGCATCAAGCGCGTGGTCGTCGCCATCAACAAGATGGACCTGGTCGGCTACTCGAAGGACGTGTACGAGCGCATCGAGAAGGACTAC